>NZ_JBDJKZ010000006.1:0-229230 GCF_039673115.1 Stenotrophomonas sp. TWI1183 | reverse complement strand
CCGCAGGCGCTGAGCATCATGCCGCTGGCCAGGGCAAGCAGCATCCCGATTCCCGTAGCCGATCGAATTCGATGGTGGTACATGCATCTCTCCTTGAATCAGGGGGTCGGGGTCGGCACCGGCTGCAGGGGAGGCAGGTTCCACTTGCCTTCGATGGCGGCGCGGCTCGGGCCGTAAACACGCCCAACAGCACTGTAAGGACCGGCCGGCGCGGGAAGCCAGTTGCTCTCCTTTTCCTTCCCAGGCGAGACGTGGGCGACGTAGAGGGTCAGTCCGCCATCGGGGTCATATTTGAGCCCGGGGGTCCGGTCGCCGATGGAATACCGCTTCAGTTCATTGGCGTAGAGGAACCGGTCCGGCAAGGTATACAGCGTGACCGACCAGAAGAACTTCGCAGGCGGGATGGCATCCTTGCTGAAGTGGATCACCGAAGGAGTATTGCCGTCGCCTACATACCCGCCATACCACGCTTCCTCGATGGAGTTCCCATATAGTCCCTTCTCGGCGGCAATGGAACGGGTGAGGTAGTCGTCCTTCAGAACCGCGCGCGATCCAAACAGTCCGTTGGACGATAGCGTTGCCTTGGCCTTCTCGGCCATTGCGGCTTTCGCATCGGCTACGCCGGCATCGATCGCCGACAAGCGAGCCTGACTCAGGGACTTGGCGTCGAACGGTCGTCCTGGGCCGATCCCGATTTTCGCGAAACGCTCCATAAGGCCTGCTTCGCTCGGATTCGTCGGTTGTGTGAACTGCAGCAGGAAATTCAGATAG
Source organism: Stenotrophomonas sp. TWI1183 (assembly GCF_039673115.1). Lineage (NCBI taxonomy): Bacteria > Pseudomonadati > Pseudomonadota > Gammaproteobacteria > Lysobacterales > Lysobacteraceae > Stenotrophomonas > Stenotrophomonas sp. TWI1183. The sequence continues at coordinate 228,459 of NZ_JBDJKZ010000006.1, read as the reverse complement.
GCGATGAAATCGTGGGAATGGACCTTATCGGCGTCATAAGCGGGGAACTGAATCTCTGGCGGCGCCGAAGGGGCCTGCGTCTTCAGGTAGCTGCTCAAGGGCTGCAGCTTCATCCCTTCCTGGATCTTCTTGACGTTGCCGATGTCGTCGGGTCCGTTCAAGGCGGTGCGTGTGAGCGTCAATACTAGCGAGGTCTCCGAAGGAAAAACCTGCTTGATGCCAGCAGGCGTATCGCCCTGCCAGCCGGGCCCGGCGATCAGGTAGCTGGCGGCGCCGTTGCCGGTGGCGCGCGACCCGATGTAGGCAAAGTTGTAGGTGAACAGATCTACCCACTGCTGAACGTAGTAACGTCCTTCGGGCACCTTGGGCACCGTGACGACCCAAGGTTCAGCCCGCAAATCCAGCCAGGCCCAGGAATAGGGCGTGTCATTATTGGGCGTAACGACATCGTGGTTATCCGGCGTGTAGAGCTGCGAATAGTGCCTGAATTTGCCGAAGCCGCCGATGTATTCGGGCGCATCAGGCGAGGCCACTTGCTTGTAGAGCGTGTTGTAGTTCTCGAGCATCGCAAACGCATAGATGTAGGCATCTTTCGCGATCACGCGCGCCTCTGCCTCGTCCTGTTCGTCTGCCGCGGCCGATCGTGTATCTGGAGCCGTCGTCGGTTCCACTCGATTGGGCTGGCTCTCAGGCCGCTGGCATGCTGGAAGAAACAGGACTGACATCAGCAAGAGGGACGAACCACGAGGCATTGGGCGCATGGAAATGGGCTCGAGTAGGCGGGGTATGGTGATGAAAATTGTTGCTCGCAAGCGCAGCCGATGCTGGCGACACCAGTGCGGCTCTTTCCCGCGAGGCGCATGAGAGGGTGTATCTCCACTCTGTTCTCCCTGCCGCAGGGTTGGCAAGAGCGTATTCACTGTGTTCCGCTCAGTATTTTTACTGGTGCCAAGGGTTAAGCTCGGTGGCCTAGCTGGTCCGAGCTATTTTTCGTCGATCTGATCCACGACGTTCTACCCTTCGGTCCGAAGAAAAACTACCCCGAGAGCCTCGGCTTTACGCACGAGTTCAATAGTCCCGTGCACACCCAGCTCTTGCATCATCGCGTATTTGTGTGATTCGACCGTTCGGACCGAGAGTCCCAATTTATGCGCAATCTGCTTGGCACGAAGCCCGAGCGCTAGAAGCTCGAGCACACGCAGCTGCTTATCTGTCGGGATGTATTGCGTCGTGGATCCATGAATGATGGCCTGCGCGGCAACGCTTGCCGATACATATGTATTTCCGTTCAAGACCTCTTTAATGGCAAAGATCAGTTCCTCTCCGGCGGCGCTCTTGAGCACGAAGCCCCGTGCCCCCGCGCGGATGGCCCCGGCAGCCAGAGACGGCTCATCGTGCATGGTCAGGAACACGAAGGGAACTCTGCAGCCTCGCTCCAGAATCTCTTTCATTGCGTCGATTCCGCTAATGCCGGGCATGCTAATGTCTGCGACCACCACGTCTGGCGGGTCGCGCTCGACCGTCTCGATCAGCTTTTCCCCGTCGGATACCAACACAATTGATTCAAAGGAATTCATCAGCAGCCGCTCGATCCCCTGGGCCACCAAAGTGTGGTCATCTGCCAGCACCACACTTCTACCCCGACAGCGGGGTTTCTCAAGGAGAGCGAGATCCATGCATTTCACTCCTTCGACAATGGTGTTCGGGATTGCATGGATAAATGCCACTTCGAAGGCGCGGCTTATCCTTGCTCAGGAATCTGGATATTGGCTACGGAGCGGGTGAGGGCCTTGTGATTTAATCCATCGGGCGGCAACTTCCAGCCGTGCTCACGGAACAGATGTCTCGTTCTGTGATGCTTGCACGCTTCAGATGTGACAGGCGTGCGCGAATAAGGCGATGTGGCGATGTGGCGATGTGGCGATGTGGCGCAGAGGTGGCCACTTCCAGCGCCTTCCCCATGGACAGATTGGCCCGCATGAAAGATCAAGGAGACGCCGTCAAGCAGTCCTCGCTGCATTTTGCTGTCCGGCTTCCTGCGGGACTTGCCCCGTCCAGAGCAGCGTTACTATTTCAATGGGGTGGCTTCCCAACAGAAGGCGGCTGGAAAAGTCCCTGACACATGCGAGCCGGTGAAGCGCTTCGCCCCGTCGCCAGCCCTTCCATGTCAGAGCCGTTCGGTCTTCGCTGGCGTAGACCTTGGCCTGCAACACTACTGTTGCTGGTAAACAGTCATACTGAGTTTGCGTCGCGCGACTGAATCCAGAGCCGGATACAGGCATGGGACGACATCTCACTCCCAGGAAATGCAGCTGCGCAATCACTTTAAGTCGACGATGACGACGGACGTCCTTCTATAAGCGGCTTCTGCTTCTGGCCGAAAGCGGACGCGAGGACGCAAGCCATATCTGAAAGTCACTTGGAGCGATAAGGACGCAGAACGCTCGATTCAAGTCGATGCCCCCACACTCGGGCTGAAAAGCGAAGTCACCCGCAATCTCCTTCACTACCTTCGCTCCTCATGGCGTACGTAGGAGAAACATGGACTGATACACGATAGATGCTGATCGAACAATCTGCCGGGTAGTCGCACTGTTCGCCGGCAACGATCGTTGAATCGCTCCATGCACCTGCTGCGGTGTGAGGCCCTCCTTAAGCTGTCGCACGGACTGATGAAAGGCAGCATTCACGCGATGGGGTGGAACGTCCCGATACAGCGTACGTTGCATGCGCAGCTGGGCGGAATAGCGGGCAACCTGACCGGGAAAACATTTGCTGTCGTAGCCACGAATCCCGCAAGTGCGAGCCAACTCCTGCATTGAGGGCAGGAGGCAAGCCGTGTCTGAAATCAACGCCTCGATTGTCTTGGAGAATGCTATCCACGCATCGGGAAGATTTGCGCGTCCAAGTGGGATGTCGACGGAATAGTGAACCCCTGGCAGCAGCGCAGATGCGCACTCTGCTGGTCTGAGCAACATGTCCAGCACAGAGACACACTGTCTCGCTGCCGCCCTGAGAAGGTCCCCCAAGTCTACTCGCCCAATGTTTGGTCGCAATCTCAATGTCGGAACATTGGCGTCGCGCCATACCATGTAGCGAACGAAATCCTCTCTATGCGTCTTGAGTGGCCGGTAACGTTGGTTCTTGGCCTCGCCAACATCGTCCACGGCTTGGACAAACGCTAACAGCCTGGATCTTTCCAGAACCCGAGCGGGGTCATCGGCGGTCCATTGGATTAGCTCTTCGACGCAGTGGTTTGTCCATTTCTCAGCACGGTTTGGAGGATCGAAGCGTGCGCCGACGGTGAGTGAGCCCTTGCATCCTGGACACACTAAGATGTTCACAGCTCTGAACCCAGAACTGCCGCAGTGTGGACAGGTGTTTTCAATTCTCGCTCCGTGCGTGGCACAGTGAGAGTACGCAGCGAAGCGCCAGATCAAACGCGAATATGGAAAATCATCTTCCTGGACGCTATCGACTAGACATCTTGGACACCACGATGCACCCTTGCAAAGCGTCGCTGACTTCCCTGAGACAAGCTCACCGATTCCTAGGAGCGTTCCCCCTAGAAGTGACTGACCGGTTAATCGTTCCAGCGCTTTCGCTCGCCTGCGCACTACAGGACCGGAGCCGGATAGCCTCGAGCAATCGTTGTAAGTGCCTGGCTCAGACCCTGATGCAGCATCGAGAAGAGCGATAAACGATGACCAAGGAACTGCGCACAGGGTCGTTAGTCGCAGGCAGTAGCTACTGAGGGACTCAGTGCCGGAGGTCCCAGCCCCAATGAGCTTTAGGGGTGGAAGCTTCGTCCAGTTTGGAATGTGAACTGTCATGCGCCGGCCGCACCGTCAGCGCTAGGCTCAATGTTCAAGTAGTCGGCTAGTGACGTTGTAGGCTTTGAGCTCGCAAGACGATTGAAATGATCGATGTCTCGCCAGAACGAGCTGTGGTTCTTTGGTGTGCCTGAAGCCGACTTGAGGTGGTCAGAAGTCAGCTTCGAGCATCCAGCTCTGCACCTCAGCTCATTTGCACGTCGGAGATATCTTACAGTTGGGCCGAATATTCCTCCTCCATTCAATGCAACCAGCTCCAGGTTGTCCTGAAGCAGAGTGGGATGGGATAACGGAAAGCCTGCGCCGATTGCCTTTACCAACGTCGCGTAGCCTACTAGGTCCTGCTGCATCTTCAGGTTGTACGGTCGCATGTAGACGATGTCCGAGCGGTTGAAGATTTCCTGAGCATCTTCATAGAGGGGAGAGGCCTCATGCGTACCGAACATGACCGCCGCGCAGCCGATCTCCTCGATGAGGGCCATGATTCCAAGCATGTAGTTGCGAGCACTCTGCGTCCTTGTGACTCGACAGATATTTGCGACTTCGTCGATGACTATGTACTTTAGGCCGCGAACCTTCGCCATTCTTTCAAAGGAGAGTCGGAGCTCTCTCTCCGCTCGACGCGATCGAACGTCTTGCCAGAAATGAGAGGACGCGCGTTCTTCAGCAGACTCGTCAAACCTGTGGGGACTGCCAAGATGGGAGTCAGGCTCTAGCCAACCTATCTCAGGTTCTGTGATCTCCTGATGGAGCCTCAAGGCAAAATCCTTGGGGTTGAACTTGTCGCCTTGGTTCAGGACAGCTCTTACTGAGATCAAGGGGATGCTGCCGATAGGCCAGTGCTTAGGTCGGCCTGCAAGCGATGGCATAAGACGACGTCGCAGCTCACTCTTGCCTGACCACGACGGGGCAACAAGCCATACGAACTCCCCGGGCCTCGCGCGTGCAATGGAGCCAAGCATCTCGCGCTCAGCTGTCACGAACCGTTCGTGTGGAATGAAGGGAAGTGACTCGTTACAGAGCAGATTGACCAACGGAAACTCAATGCTCATCGCGACTACCTTCGGTGACCAGGTCAGGAAGAGCACTGAAGTCAATCTTCAGACCGCCATCCGCTTTGAGCGGCTTTGATTTCCTAAGAGGAGGCGCACTGTTCTCACCCTTCCTTTGCTCTGCATCCAAAGAGCGCTGTCTTGCATTAGCCGCGCTGGTCCTTTCGTAGTTCTGCCTTTGGATGTCTTCCTTCCTAATCACCGTTTCCGGGCGAAGGAACTGATCCCACATTGCCTCGAACAATCGATCTTCAGGCGTGTAGTGGCCGATCTTGGTAACCTCAGAACACCACGCTTTGTAGCGCCTGGCGGTCGTCTGAATCCATACGAATGTTGTATCTTCTGGGTCCCGACGCGCCTCCAGAATCTTCTCAGAGGCTAGGCGGCTACAGAGTTCTGAATTTGTGTAGTTTCTTCCGCAGAAGCGGAATCCGCGCGTTGTCTCATAAGACGTTGACTTAAGCTTCACAGCGGTGCGGAAAAGCAGGTCGTCGTTCAAGACGATGGGGAGGCCTGAGTTAGGTGCCAAGCGGATGAGTTCTTCCATGCGCTCACCAGATCCGCAGTGATCTGCGCCAGGGAGCCGTGGGAGCAGGCCGTACAGGAGCTCATTGATCTCGGACTCGGTGGTCGAGAACTCCATTCGAGCGGTCGAGCGGCTCTTGAACTTTCCGTCGACGCTTCTTCCGGCCTGATCGGGCTTCGTGCTGCCGATCAACCGATGACTCACCATCGCATTGATCTGGCCTTGGATGGTCTCGCACTCAGAGTTATATCGGCTTCCGCCAGTCGGCGCCGTAAGAAATGTTACTCCAGGTATCTGGCAGACCTCACATCGGACGGACTTTAGGTCAGAGCCCCGATCGATCAGTATCGAATGAGGGAGCTTCTGGTGCTTTCGAACATAGTTCCGCAAGAGTATGAGAATTCCATCCCGCCTGGCTGGACCGAAGACAAACGCGTGCGCCATGACGTGTCCAGAAGCTTCGTCGCGTCCGCAATAGAGCAGCGGGCACTGGTCCTCCATGCCTTCTTGTCCTTGGATGAATGTTCTGTGGTCGATCTTTGTCGCATCAACGTGAAGCACGGAATGTACGGCCAGTGCGGATCCCGATCTTACGCGCGCGTCAGAGCGAGGCTTATTTGCCTGATATCGACGCTTTCCGCCAACCGCAAGATCGCGAACCGCTCGGGACGTGTTCTTCACTCGGCTTAGGAGCGCCTTATAACCGGGCGCAACTATGCCGAGCTTTTCACACTGGCCGACGAGCTCTCGATGTAGATCAGACTTGCTCGTCACCAAGCCACCTAGCCAGTGGGACTTGATTGTTTTGTTGAGAACCTCCGTTTGGGTGGACGTGAGGCGGCTTGACCTGTTCCCGGAGTTTGCATATTTGGTAAGCGCTTCTTGCAGCGGATTTCGCCCCTCCGCGCGTGCGGCCCTAACTTTCCTTTCCAGAGCCCGCATGCGGCGAGGCAAGGGCTCTCCACTTGCGATGACTCGGTCGAGCTTCTTGAGTCTTGCAACCGCTTTTTCCACGTCGGTTGAACTGGCGAGTGACATTGGATCGCTCGCGTCCAGATAGAGAGTGTCGATGCCTTTACTGAACTCCACACCGATGGCCAGCGCCTGTTCCGGATTAAGGCTAAGGTAGAAGTTCCGTACGTCTATGAGAGGCACATGTTCTATCGGGCCGAAAAGAAGCTTATCGGCGAGCAGGGCGGCGGCAATTCCGGCATTGAACCAAGCTATCTCTACCATCAACGTTGAGATGCTTTTAGGCCCTGCGGTGAGTCGCTTCTGGACTTCTATGAATCCCTCGCGGCGGGCGAGTGATAGCTCCTCATCCCAGCTCTGATAGATGAACTGCAGGTTCCGGAGGTAGCGGCTGTTGTATGGGGAGGTGGCCCGCACGACGTACGTAATTCCATGCGACTCCGCCCATCGCTCATACGCCAGGTTACGGTAATGGCTGCCATCCCGAATCCACTCATCTGGCTTCTTCTTAACCAGCGAATCAAGCTTGGTGATCGACTTGCACTCGACCACCTCAACATTCGACCTCCGAATCACGAAGAAATCTGCGTGTGCGGTGCTTATGTGGCGTCCTCGTCGTATGCCGTGACACCTGACTTGGCAGACATACGAAATTACGTCGGGGTCCAGCTCAAGCTCTAAGGCATATGTCTGCTCAACTGTGTGGCTTTCGAGCCGGCGTATTGCGCGACACTTCTTGGAACTGAAATCGACAATCACATTGTCTAGTGCATAGGCGCCGACGGTTCGCCCGGCACCATGGCCGTACAGGTCAAACGCGAATGCCCGGTCTTCTAAAGAAAGATCCAAGGTTCTTAGGTGGTTTTGCAGTTCATCTGGCGTCATCTAGGCCTCCCTTGGCTGGGCGAGGGCAATACCTCACCCTCCCGGCCGCGCGGGTACTTGAAAGAAGTACGGGACGGGGGTAGATTCAGCTCAGCGGATCCAAACGCTAGCTGCACACAAGCCCCGGCCTGCAAGCCGGGGTTTGTTGTTTCTACCCTAGTGGTTGAACTCAGCTCATCGCATGGGTGCTCTCCTGTACGGTCGCTGCGGAAATGAGGGCGAGCAGGTTATTGGGTCCTGCTTCTTGAGGCCACGAAGAGCCAGCGGGCGAGGGCTTGTGAAGGGACTACGCGACCTCGACGGCCGGGCATATGCACCACGTCAACGCCTAGGCGGCCTTGGACGGCGGCACGCCTTGCTGCCTCGAGACTGCGGAAGCCCAGGGCCTGCCAAGCATCGGCAATACGTACGTAGAGTCCAAACTCATCCACGATCGTCCCTAGCAGTTCATCCTCGGACTGGGATTGAAGTGCTGCTCTTGGTAGCGAAAGGGTGCTCATGCCACCGAAACATACGGAATCCACGGTCCGTTGCAAGCGATCTGGGTTCGGCAGGCCATTAGGAGCCATAAATGGTTATGGGCTCCATCAAATCAAAGGCTTACGCGTAACAGCCGACGCCTTCGGGATGGCGCCTTTTGTGGTGTTACTTTGCAGATTGCGCGGTCAGCTTCCCTGCCGGCAAGACGTGGTGGGGCCGGTCCACTGCGGGTGCTAGGTGTCTACAGAAGCCTGGGTGACTCAGAGTCAGCCGACGTGCATTAGCTCCTATGCTGGGTGGCGGCGAGCCGTAGAAGGGAGGCGTCCGCCGATCCAAGTCGCTGGCAATCAGGGAGAGGCGACGGCGCAACGATAGCGCTCGAGAGCTTCCGGGTTGGCAATTGTCGGCGATATGCGCCCGCTCGCTCTCGAAGGACTTGACCCCGCGTGAGATGTTCGTCACATTTCACATGTGTGGCGCTATTTTCAAGGCTTTGGGGCGTAATTAGCTAGGTTTAGGGAAGGGATTCCATAATGGATCAGGTGTCAGCGCAGGAAGTTGAAGCGGTAATGCTAAAGCACGTTGGGGTGTCTTCCCTAATGGAGCATCTCGCAACCCGAAGGAACAAACTTTCTAAGGGCGTTGATCGAATTGATGCTGATTTCTTCGAGAAAAATGCGGGGCAAGTTCTTCCCAGAGTCTCAGCAAAACTCATTGATGGCAGTTTCCGCTTCTCACCATACTTAGAGAAACTGGTTAGTAAGGGTCGCGCCCGCGCTCCCCGAGTCATCGCGAAGCCTACCATCCGCGACAAACTGGTGCTATGGGCAATCAAGGAGGTATTACATGAGTTGCTTCCTAGTATGGTGCCTCGCTCTTTACCTAATCAAGTTGTCCGAGAGCTAGTTTTAGCGCTAGCAGCAAGGCCGGGATCCATGATACTCAGGTTCGATATCGAGTCGTTTTACGATCGAATCGACCGCCCGCATCTTTTCGCGATGTTGAAATTTCATATAGGAGAAACGCCACTTCTGAAGTTGCTACATTCATCGATTAATTCCCCTATTGTTCCCGCGGCGTACCGCCGCACGGAGCTGTCTGGGTTTGATGCTGGGGTGGGTGTTCCACAGGGATTGCCAATATCAAATTTTCTTGCGCATGTTTACTTGCGAGATGTTGATAGCAAGCTGTCGGCCCAGCAGGTAGCGTATTTTAGATATGTGGACGACATCTTGCTCCTCGTGCCCGCCGACGAGGTGGAGTCTCTTTCAGCCATGGTGCGGAGTTCTCTTTCCGAAATCCACCTGAAAGCCAATGAGTCAAAGTCCAAGACATTCGAGTTCAGCCAGGAATTCGAGTTCTTGGGATATGAGATAAAGGATGGTTTAGTTCGTCCTAAGAAGTCGAGTGTCGATAAATACCTGCGATCAATCGCAGGGCTATTCAGCTGTTTGCGCAAACGTGTTCTGCCGCGTCGAGGGCAATTCATCCAATGGTCTGATGTCGACTTTGCTGAGCTTTTTATTGATGAGCTCAATGAGTTGATAACTGGTGCGATTTCTGGTGGGAAGCAGTACGGATGGGTGTTTTACTTCAACGAATCAAATGACTTGAAACCCTTCGTTCTTGTTGACTCTGTTGTCAGACGCTTTGCTAGGCGCACAGATCTACTTACCAATTCGCAGCGCCATCGAATAAAGCGGTGTGTAAGATCTATTTTTGAGACGCGGCATAGTAAGATGGCAGGTTACGTTAAGAATTATGACGAAATAGTCACACTCGCCGATAAGGTTGCTTTTCTGGAGTCGTACGGTTACCTGGGAAGGGGGGCGAAAATAGGTGCGACCGAAATCGAGGCACTTTACGAGACAACTCGAGAGGCTAGGCTGGCTAGGTTAGAGCGGGATGTTGGGCTCATTTCATGATGGCCGCGGGCTTCTTCCAATCGTTTAGGGAGAAGGGCACTAAGGTGCAATCGTAATCCTCAGTAAGAAAAGTATCCCTAACGGGCAATCAGTCAGAACTTACCGCGGCCATCATTAAATGAGCTCAGTTATGCAAAGTTCCCTTTCTTACATGGAGAGCTCGCTTCTCCATCCTACTCGATCATCTAGATTCTATGCCGCTAGAAGATTGAGGCTGCAGAATGATTATGCTTATTGGGCTCAAATATCCTGTTCACTATGCCTAATATTTTGGTCGCTTCGGCCGTTTTTTGGATTCAAGGCCGTGCCGAACATCGAGTTTTACGCGGCATTTTCGTCGATTTCAATTCTAGCAATGACGCTTGCGCAACAAGCCGCTGGCTATATCGATCAAGCGAGGTCACTTGAAGCATCTGCACGGAAGATTGATTCTCTCAGGCGCGACGTGGTCGCAGAGGTGGCCGCTGGGAATGACACTGGGCCGGCCGCCCTGAGAACGATTGGGAAGAGGTACTCAAAGATTCTTGAGGAGTTTCCAGTAAATCATACACCCCTGGATTATCGATTCAGATTGCCCGGCATTGTTTCTCTACTAGTCATGCACCTCCGCGCGGGAGTGATGTCTGTTCTCGTCACCTTGTTAGTAGTAGTTTTTCCCCTGTGGCAGCTAGCTCAGTGATTTTGGCTGCCGATCCCCATTCGTTCTGCGGGGCTTTCTTGTGTTTACGCACCATCACGATCAGATGCTCGGCCCCGGGGCCATCCGTGACGTAGACCAACGATTCAGTTAACCCGAAGGTGCTGCCCAGCGTGGGTTAGTTTGGGCCGTGGACGCCCAGTAGTGCTTGTCACTAGGGCTGATAAATCAGGGTGGTGTCATTGGCCGTATATAGGTATGGAGCAGCTCTTCGATAGGCTGGCAAGAGAAGATGTGTTTGACCGTCTTGGCATCACACATCTGAAGAACAGGTTTTCCCCTTGGATCTCGCTTCAGCCGTATAACCACGGCCACATCAGCATCCTTCGCGCAGAGGCCTATGCGTGCCTAAGTGAATTCGTTTCAGACTCAGCAAAGAGTAAGCATGTCCAGCACTGTACTTACGAAGTGCAGCATCGGGACGACGTCCACGCTCTGTCGAATTCGACATCGAGTACCCAGAAGACGAGGAGATCGGCGACCTGGACCAAAGGGTTTCCAGTACGCGAACGCTGCTCGACGAGCCGGGGCTTCTGGCGGTTCTCTCCGAGTTCATAGCGCATACGGGCTACATGTGGACAGCTCATCACTGCTGGTCTAGCCGAGCCTCTGGACCACTCTTTGCTTGAAGGTGTCGACGTACGTGTCGACTTGCCGATGGGCCCGGGCTCGCCCAATGAAGCTATCATTCGACCAGGATGAACGGGGGCCGAGATCTTGGTTGGATTTGAGACATCGCCGTGGACGGCTTCTTGGCCACCACAACAGGACCGCTATCAGCTTAGGCGTGAATTTGAGCGATGGATACCTAAACCGGACGGAAGTCAGGCCAGGTACAAAAGTACGTCGTTTGATGAGGCGCCCCTGATTGAGCTGTGCCGCTGCTACCGTTTGAACTACGTCGGTGCTACTGAGGATGCCCTTGTGGCTTGGGACGCTTGTCCGGGGCGAGTCAACGACAATTGTCCATCCACTGTAGAGCTTCGTCGGAGAGGATGGTTAAAATTTGACGGTGGCCGATGGACTCGCTTCATTGATGAGGCAGTGGACGCGGCAGATGCTCCTCCTTTGGACTCCAGAACGGAGAAGTTTCTCTGGGGACTAGCTAGTATTGAGCTCGTCGAAAGGCCTAACTCCAGTGGCCTGAGTGCTCGGGCACTGGACGTTAAGAAGTGGCTGGAAGATCGACCAGCTGAGGGGTTACCTGCCAGAGATGCACTATGGCTAGCCAGGCGGTTGTGGACCGAACTTTGTCAGGTGGAACTAGCTGACGTTGTGAGGCTCACAGAGGCTGACGAGGGAGTGGACTCTGCCGATGCCGAGGAAGCCTGCGACTCTGATACGGTCATTGATGGCTTGGTTGATCGAGTATTTTTGGAGTGGCAGGCGTGGTGCGAGCTTCTCCACTGCCCGGCGCAGTGGGACCACCGTTGGAACGCACTAGAAAGAAAACTGTGCCGCGAGGCGGCCCTTCGCGTTCTCGATCGACAGGAAGTGTGGGCCGACTGGGAGGGCGTGGAAGCTCAAGTTGCGGCGACGAACAGAATAGTCAGGACGGCCAGAATTTGCCCATGCCCCGAAAGGGAGGGACCGAGTAGGGAGTATTCCTTGCTCAATCGCTCTGATTGGCTGAATAGGTCGGATGTCCAGCGACTGATGAACGAGCAGTTGCTGCAGCCAAGTTCGATAGCCTTTGCCTACGGTCTACTTTGCTCCGAGATGGAGAAGACCTCCGGAGGATCTAACATCGTGGTGAGCGTCAAGGCGGTCATGGCCCTGGTGGCTGAGCGTCCGATGGCGATGGTGCATATGATTTTCAAAGTCCACAACACCCCTTCGCTCCTGGTTGACATGTTGCTGTCTGAGCGAACGTCTGCGTGGGCCACGAGACTCGTTATTAGTAGTCGAGATCCCGTGGGGAGACAGACGGGTCACAGAGCCATTAGCGACACCCAGGCACGGTCCTTCGCAATCCAAGAGTCACTCTTCATCTTGGCCCATCAGCTTCGATGCGGGCGGGCCGACCTCTTGGAGGTGGCGTCACTGATCACGTGGTGTTACTCCACGCACGGCCACGCCCCTACGGAAGATTCGACGAAGACAGAGGCCATTGGCAGAGATCTGCTCGGCCTAATGGGAAATGCACCTGACAATGAGCAGGCGGTGTTTTTGCAGTACCTCATGGCCCAGGCTGAAGGTGACCCTAACCTTCCATTCGTGCGCTTCAAAGCCGTGCTTGATGCGGCGGGTGTCCTGCCAGCTGCTAGTCGTCTTGATCTGTCACCCGTGATCAGTCTCTATGTAAAAGTTCTCCGTGATCTGAATTCGGATAGGACGGATGCGTCTTCGCTGCCGGCGCCGCTCTGTGCGCGCTTAGTGGAAATTGGCTTGGCTAGCCCTTCCGCCGCGCAGTCTTTTTTGGAGCCCATTGATGCGAGGAGTATTGCGCGTAAGGCCTATGCAGAGAGTGATCACGCGATTCAGTACTCCTTCGCTAGGACGCTCAGGATGCACGTGCAGATTCTTGCTCGTGCAGTGAGCGGCTGGTCCAGCTCGTCGGTGCCTAGAAAAATCGTTGATGCGCTGTTAGAACTGATTCCCGTCAGTATCGTTCAACATAGTGAAAAAGGGTGTGTGTCGGCTCTCACTGATCGATACAAGCCAGATCGGATCTTCCGCAAGGAGCAGACATCGCCGGCCCAGGACCTCGCACAAGCGTGGCGGGCGCTAGATGCTCGTCAGCAGAACCGCATGTTGCGAGTCATTGCGGAGTCCGATGATCCGGCTTTCTTAGCTGAGCTATTCTTGATGCTTCCGAAGAAGAGGAGAGGGATTATCCGGGCGAGGTTGCGCAAATTGGGGCCGGCCAACGCTGCCTCGGCATGGACCTGGCCGGAAGTGCTGCGACGCATCGGTCTATTGCTGGATGTCGATGAGACGAAGGTTGCTGGTCAACATCTGTCTGAGACTGAGTCGCTCTCTGCAGATGCGCCACCTGAAGTGAAAGTCAACCTCTTCGACCTTCGTCTCCGATTGCTTTTCAAGGGCAAGAAGTGGCGTGAGCTCGACAGCTTGAGTCTGCCTGAAGGTCTTGATCGGCAGTTCCTCAGGGGCGCTAAGAACGCGCAGCTCTTCTGGCAGGCAACGTCACAGTTGGTTCGCCCTGCCGGCGACTTGGAGCAGGCCAAGTTGATGTTTGAACGACTTGCTGCTCATAGCGGGAGTGTGCCCGCCTACAAAGAAAACGCCTATGCTGCTGCGTTGCGTCTACTCCTTGATGAGTGCCCTGATCAACTGGTTGGGCAGGCGAAGACGGAAGGCGAGAAGCTGCTCGCTGAGATGAATAGACTAGCTCAGACTAAAAGGGATGAGTTGAGTGAAAGTTTCTTCGCCAATCGTGGGCTGCTCCTTCTTTCTCTAGGCAGGTCGGAGGAAGCGTTGGAAAGCTTGGCAGCAATGCGATCCGAGAAAAAGATGATCGGCCTTGAGCATGTCGCGGCGCTGGCGATGTCAAAGTTAGGGCGTAAGGCTGAGGCACGGACCGTTCTCGACGCTGCCATTGACGAGTTCGGGCCTGTAAGTGATCTGGTAGAGATGCGAGCATCACTGTGGGACGGGGCAGCCGCCCAAGCTCCGGTGATGGCGACCACAACAGTAGACTTACTAACGTCTATTCAGCTGTCCCTTCAGAGGATGCAGGATCTAGGGCCAACGCAAGTAGGTCAGCTGTTTGAGTCATCGGGCGATGGGCTCAGGGGTTTTCTGGTCCGAGTGGTGTCGAAATCCGTCGCCGGACTTCAGCACATGGGTGCGATTCTTCGCGATCGTCCGAATGTGAAGCGTGTTCCGAAGTGCGATAAAAGTCTGAGGACGAGTCGAGGCCCAAAAAGCAATGCAAAGTTCGAGAATGATTTAAATACGGCTCTTAAAGAAATTCTCGGTGCATACCTCGCCTTTATCAAGTGGGATGTTGCCGATCAATCACTAGGCGGATCTACGAAAAAGGGAAATCCAGGGGAACGAGATCTTGTCATTCGCGCCTCAGGTCAGGAAATCGCGGTTCTCGAGGCGTTGGTTTGCAAGTCTGTCGAAAAAAAGAACATAAAGTCCCACTTTCACAAGCTCGTCGACTATGGTAAATGCGGGTTCTACTTCCATGTCATTTATTCCTACAAGCCGTTACGTCCAATACTTGACTATGTCGGTGAGATGATCAGGAATGAAGTCCCCGCGTCATTCGCCTATCGGAGTCACACGGCGTTAGACGACAAGGATCATGAGATAGCTGGGTTCATTGCTACCTACGAGTCTGATCATCGAGCGGTGGACGTGGTCTTCCTGATCGTGGAATTGATTGATCCTAGCTTAAGGGACGTAGTGCAAGAGTCTGCAGATGTGACCCCATAGCCAATGACGCCAGCAGAGTGTTCAGGTAGGTTGCGATGGGCTTCAGGTTTTTTCTCGGTCAGATGTGTAACGAGTGCTCCATAGCCTCTGCCATCGGGGACTGGTGAGAGTTCAGGTGCTAGCGCCAGCCCCTGACCCCCGAGATCGAAACAGTCTTGGACCTTTGGAATTAGGTCCATATTTGCGTCTATCAGTGCCGCTTGGGTCGAAAGCGAACTGTAAGCATCGATGGCCGATCTTCCTAGCCAGAAGCGCCCGCTACCGACACAAAGTAAACAATATGACAGGCAGCACTTGCTTTGGATTCTGTAATCGATTCAAAACGTGAATCTATCGAAGAAACGGGAAATTTTTGGTCAGTTCGAAGCCGGAGTACGCTTGCTCTTGGCCGTAATGAACGATGAAAGGGTTGATGGCATCTGCGCCTTGGAGCGTTCCTGCTGAGATCTCACCATTGGCGCTACATGTCCGCGCTCGAGTAGCGATCAGCAGCGCTCGGCTTGAAAGCGGAAAGTAGACGGCGCAGTCAGCACTATCTAAAAGAGTGGGTTCCATCGTTTCTCGATCTACGAAGAAGACCGGCGTGTCAGATGTCACTAGGGGTCCGGCCGCCTGATTTCCAGAAAAGTACTGCACTGTCCAGTGCATGTCCGTCAGGATAGATGAAATCTCATTCAACTCACTCAATTGAACTGCAATAAATGGAATTCGGTCGATCATTCCTTCTGTTGTTGCCGATAGATCCACCGGCACGCTAGCTACGGCTTTGTAGAATTGCTCCAGATCCTGCTCATCGGTCACCAACTTATTCGTCATCGCGAACTTTGCGACCGCGGCCATACGGGGGTTCCTGAGATGCATGCTTGCCAGGAACCTCGCAACTGTTCTTCGTGCTTCCGAACCTGGTGAAAGATCAAGATTGCGCTTCAGGCCCGTTATTTCCTTCCAGACGTGTCCAGCCTCTGCCTCCAGGGCCTGGAGAGCCTTGTCAACGCCGTCGTCCCATCCTTTGCCCGCGGGCTTTCCAGGCTGGAACGCTCCCCCTGCACCTGGAAGCGAATAGAGATGTTCTAGATAGGCCACCTTCTTTACAGACTCTTTCGATGCTTTGTAGCCCCCGGCGTACACGTCTTTGAGCTCGGTAATCCAAGTTGTTTTTCCCTTTGGGGAGGTGGCGAAACCACGGAGGTAGAACTGTGGCACCCAATGTTGTCTGATGGACATTGTCACGAATTTACAATCCTGCGTGGCCTGAAGTTGATGCAGCGATCTTCCGAAACAGGCTGAGCGATAGACGAGCAGTAACGGCTTCTGAATACGCCTGGTCCGTCGGAGACCGTATATGATCAAGTGAAATATTGATCAGTCAATTTTACCTTCAAAAGTTGGCAGATAGGAGCGTAGGCTGAGGACACGTCAGCAGCTGGGATAGCGATTAATAAGGCTGCCTTTTGTCTCGCACTTGCCTATCCAAACATATCTTCTTAAACCAATCCCGCATAGTCGCTGCTCGTCACAATCCCTCGTAGCGGCGTCCGCTGTCGGCCAGAGCGAGGCGACGCTCGAGGCTTTGAGGTGTCCTATGCCATCGGCCTATAGACGGACCTCAGGTTCAAGGCTCACGTGAAGAAGACTATGAGCTCTGAGTGGGGGACAGTACACCCGTCGCTTGCTGCCCCTTGGAGCACTCCCGTTCCCGGACAAGGGGCGGTCTTAACTTGCAAGCGCCACGCGTGACTTGAAGGCATGTATCTGATCATCCATCAATTCCGCCAGCGTCTTCCATCCAAGCTTTTGGCGTGGCCGGGTTATCGGGTCACTGGGCGTGCGCGCATAGTATGTGCATGCTCTGCCATACGCACGAACTATGGGTAAAGTTCAATTTAATCAATATCTTGGGTTGATGATTGCCACACAATGGGCGCAAATTCACCCATAGTCCGCTTGTAAGCACCCCTGGAAAGTACCCAACTATTGGGTAAATGGGCGTCCAAACTATGGGGACATGGCTACTTATAGCCATGTCCCCATAGTTGGTGTCGCTTACACAAACTATGGGCGCAGCCGCCTGCACAAACTATGGGCGCAGGCCTGTCACCCCTTCTAGGACAGTGCCGTGCCTTAACGGCAACGTAACATCGGCTTCGCAGCCAGCCTAAGACGCATTTTTAAGAAACCGCTGATATATCCCAGAGAGACAGGTGGGGAGGATGGAGCCATCCGGTCAGACCGGAACCAAGGCCCCTCCACTCTCACGCGCAGTTTGCCGCGCAGCTCCTGGGATACTCCATGAACTTTGTATACAAGTTGATCTTCAACATTTCGACGGGCACATGGGCAGTCGCCCACGAGCTCGCTGTTTCGCGCGGCAAGAAGAGCCGCACCCGGTTGGCGAAGGCCATGGCGATTGCACTGGCGCTGCCGGCAGGTGCAGCGATGGCGGCTGACTCGCCCGAAGTGATGCAGTGTGTCGCGGGACAAACAATGTCTCAGGACGGGCTGCGCTGTGAGGATACGGCTAATGCTGCTGGTGTCGTTGCACCACGCGCTGGCACCGGGGCCGTATTCTTAGGTGGGACCGCAAATGGCGAAAATGCTGTAGCCATTGGAACAGGGTCAACGGCGAGCTACAAGGAATCAGCAGCGCTCGGCTATAGGGCTCTCGCGCAACAAGAGGGCGCGGTCGCTGTGGGCCCACAGTCGGCTGCGTACGCTGTTGATGGAACAGCCGTTGGCTCATTCGCCACTGTTGCCAGTGGTGCAGTGGGAGGCGTCGCGCTCGGGACCCGTTCGACGTCTTCTGCCAATGGAGCGGCCGCGATCGGCGAAAGATCGATCGCCAACGCGGCAGACGCCACGGCGCTCGGCAAGAACGCACAGGCCACTGGTGCTAGGGCTGTAGCGTTGGGTGCAGCTTCCATTGCTGGCGCGGCGGACACGGTTTCTGTCGGCAATACAACGCTGAAGCGCGTCATTGTCAACGTTGCGCCCGGCAAGGCTGCGACTCACGCGGCTACGATTGGCCAGTTGTCGCCGCTTATCGCTGGTTTGGGCGGTGGCGCTGCCATCGACCCGACGACCGGCGCGGTTACCGGTCCGACCTACAAGGTGGATGGCAAGGATCAGAACCTCGGCGAAGCCCTCGCCGGGCTGGGCAATAACGCCCAGGCGCTGAAGGACAAGCTGACCAGCAGCGGGCTGCTCGCCGAAGATGGCAAGGCCATCGCACCAGTGACCTACGACCGGGATGTCAAAGGTGAAACCAACTTTGGTTCGGTCACCATGGGCAACGGTACTGGTCCGGTCAAGCTGAAGAACGTCGCCGTTGGCACCGCCAACACGGACGCGGTCAACGTCGGCCAGCTCAACACGGCCCTTACGAAAGCTGCTCAGGATGATGTTCATACGTTCTTGCAGTTCGGCGCGACCGGTGCCAGTTCCAGCGGAAACGCAGTCGCAGGCGGCGCCGGGGCGGTAGCAGTTGGCCGGGGCGCGAACGCAGCCAAGTACAGCGTTGCGGTCGGTGGCAACACGAAAGCAACCGGCGACTCTTCCACAGCCATTGGCATTGAAGCCTCTGCCGTAGGCGCCAAGGCCTCTGCACTTGGCTGGAAGGCAAACGCTGCTGGCGAACGCGCCACAGCCGTCGGCTTTGGCGCGACAGCAGAAGGTGCCGCCAGCGTCGCGCTGGGCGGTGGCATCAGCGAAACCCCGGAGGGCGTGGTCACTGCAACTGGCGCATTGTCGTCGGGTGAGAACTCTGTCGCCATCGGCGTCCGTAGCAAGGCGACCGCCAAGGACGCTGTCGCGCTCGGCTCGGAGTCGGTGGCGGGGTCGGCCAACTCCTTCTCGATCGGCAACGATACCTTGAAGCGCACCATCATCAACGTGGCCGCCGGCAAGGCTGCAACCGATGCGGTCAATGTCAGCCAGCTGTCGCCGCTGGTGGCCGGCTTGGGCGGTGGCGCAGCCATTGATCCCACCACGGGCGCGGTCACCGGGCCGGCCTACAAGGTTGACGGCAAGGAACAGAAGAATCTGGGCGATGCGCTGACCAGCCTCGACGCAGGTACGAGCGCACTGAAGGAAACGCTTGCAAGCAGTGGGCTGGTGGCAGCCGACGGCAAGGCACTGGCCGCTGTCAGCTACGATCGCGATATCAAGGGTGTGACCAACTATGGCTCGGTGACGCTGGGCAACGGCAAGGGTGCCGTTTCGCTCAAGAACGTGGCGGCGGGCACGGATGATACCGATGCCGTCAACATGACCCAGCTCAAGAACGCCATGGCGAATGCAACGCCGGCCGAAAGCACCTTCCTGGCCGGTAAGGGCGGTGGCACGGCAGCCAAGGCGACCGGCTTCAACTCGGTGGCCCTGGGCATCAACTCGGTGGCCGACCAGGCCAACACCGTGTCGGTGGGCTCGGCGTCGGGGAAGCGTCGCATCACGAACCTGGCGTCGGCCCAGGAAGAAAGCGATGCCGCAACCTATGGCCAGGTTACCGCCCTGGTGGGTAACGCCAGTTCGAGCGCCCAGCGTGCACTGAAGGACGTCAACACGCGCCTGTCGGCACTGAGCGAGCAGACGGGCCGTGTCGGTTTGGATAGCCCGTTCCTGAAGATCGATGCCCCGGAAGGCTCCGAAGCGGCTGTCGTCGATCTGAACAACTCCGCTGTGGCCATTGGTGCATCGACCAGCGCCATCGGCAGTATTGCCACGGCGATTGGTGGCGCCTCCTACGCGAAGGGTTCGCAGGCTGCGGCGATTGGCGGTGGCGCCTACGCCGAAGGTCAGGGCGCTCTGGCGATGGGCTCCGCACGGGCCGAAGCCGACAATTCCACGGCGCTGGGTAACGGTGCGCGTGCCACCGGTGCCTACACGCTGGCCATCGGCGCCAACGCGCGCTCGGCGGGCATGAATGGCGTTGCCCTGGGTAACAGCACCCGCGCGAACGCTGATAATGCAGTGGCCATCGGCACCTTGGCCAACATCGACGCCACGGCCACCAACTCCATGGCCTTTGGCCGTAACGCCAGCGTCGGCGCTGGCGCGACCAATGCGATGTCGCTGGGCAGCAACACGACCAATACCCGTGCCAATACGGTGTCGGTCGGCAGCCTCAAGAACGAACGGCAGATCACGAATGTGGCGGCCGGTACCGCTGACACCGACGCCGTCAATTTCAGCCAGCTGAAGAGCTTCGTCGGTTCCAATGGTGGTGGTCCGCTGACGGTGTCGTACGCCGATGAAACGAAAGCCTCGCTCGCCTTGGCCGGCGAAAACGGCACGACGATCAGCAACGTGAAGGCTGGCGCCGTCTCGGCCACCAGTACCGAAGCGATCAACGGCGCACAGCTGCAGGGCACGGCCTCCTCGGTTGCCTCCGCGCTGGGCGGCGGCTCGACGGTCAAGGCCGACGGCACCCTCGCGGCGCCGAGCTATACCGTGGGCGGTAACAAGCATGGCTCCGTCGGCAGCGCGCTGGGTGCTGTGGATACCTCGCTGACCGATCTGGACGGCCGTACCAATGACCTGGCCAGCCAGATCAAGGGCAGCGGCCTGGTGGACGACAAGGGCAACGCCCTGGCCGCCGTGACCTACGACAAGAAGGCGGATGGTTCGGCTGACCGGGCTTCGGTGACGCTCGGCACGCCGGGCACCGCGGTAAAGCTCTCGAACGTGGCCGCCGGCAAGGTAACCGCCGCCAGCACCGACGCCATCAACGGCGCCCAGCTGCAGGGCACGGCCGCTTCCATGGCAGCGGCCCTGGGTGGCGGCTCCACGGTCAAGGCCGACGGCACCATTGCCGTGCCGAGCTACACCGTGGGTGGCAACACGCACGGTTCCGTCGGCAGCGCTCTGGGTGCTGTGGATACGTCGCTGACGAACCTGGATGGCCGCACCAATGACCTGGCCAGCCAGATCAAGGACACCGGGCTGGTGGACGACAAGGGCAACGCCCTGGCGGCGGTCACTTATGACCAGAAGGCGGACGGCTCGGTCGACCGTGCTTCGGTGACGCTTGGCACGCCCGGCACGGCGGTGAAGCTGTCGAACGTGGCCGCCGGCAAGGTAACCGCGGCCAGCAGCGACGCCATCAATGGCGCGCAGCTGCAGGGCACGGCAGCCTCGGTTGCGGCCGCACTTGGCGGCGGCTCGACGGTCAAGGCAGACGGCACCCTTTCGGCGCCGAGCTACAGCGTGGGTGGTAAGCCGCATGCCTCCATCGGTGGCGCGTTGGGCGCTCTGGACACGTCGGTCACGGCGCTGGATGGCCGGACCAATGATCTCGCCGAGCAGCTTGCCGGCAGTGGCTTGGTGGATGACAAGGGCAATGCCATTGCGGCAGTGACCTACGACCAGAAGAAGGACGGCTCGGCGGACTACGCGTCGGTGACGCTGGGCAATGCGGATACCGCCGTGAAGCTCTCGAACGTGGCCGCCGGCAAGGTGACCGCCGCGAGCACAGATGCCATTAACGGTGCACAGCTGCAGGGGACGGCCACTTCGGTGGCGGCGGCTCTGGGCGGCGGCGCGGCGATGAAGGCCGACGGCACGCTGACCGCGCCGAGCTATACCGTGGGAAGTGGCAAGTACGGCGACGTCGGCGGCGCTTTCGGTGCGGTGAACAGCTCGCTGACCGATCTGGATGGTCGCGCCAAGTCCATGGCGGAGCAGCTCGCAGGTATGGGCGTGGTGGGCGAGGATGGCAAGAGCTTGGCTGCCGTTACCTATGACCAGAAGAAGGACGGTTCGGCTGACTATGCGTCCGTGACCCTGGGCTCGAAGGATGCTGCGGTGAAGCTGTCGAACGTGGCCGCCGGTTCGGTAGCCGCCGGCAGCACCGAGGCCATCAACGGCGCTCAGCTGCAGGCCAACGCCGCGTCTGTTGCCGCATCGCTGGGTGGTGGCAGCCAGGTCAAGCCGGACGGCACTTTGTCCGCTCCGAGCTTCACCATCGGTGGCGACAAGCATGCCAGCGTGGGCGGCGCCCTCGGCGCGGTTGACACATCGCTGACCGATCTGAAGGAAGTCACCAATGACCTGTCCTTCAAGTTCGAAGATGCCGGCCTGGTCGGTGAGGACGGCAATGCGCTGGCTGCCGTCACTTATGACCAGAAGAAGGACGGCACGGTCGACCGCACGTCGGTCACCCTGGGTGAGGCGGGCACGGCAGTGAAGCTGAAGAACGTCGCTGCAGGTGCAGTGAATGCCGGCAGCAGCGAGGCCATCAATGGTGCGCAGCTGCAGGGCACCGCCGCTTCGGTGGCAGCAGCCTTGGGCGGTGGTTCCACCGTGAAGGCCGACGGCAGCATTGCGGCACCGAGCTACACCGTGGGTACCACCAAGCACGGCGATGTGGGCAGTGCCTTCGGCGCCGTCAACACCTCGCTGTCTGACCTGGATGGCCGGGCCAAGCAGCTGGACGATAAGTTGTCCGGCACGGGCCTGGTGGACGACAAGGGCAATGCGTTGGCCGCTGTTGTCTACGGCCAGAATAAGGACGGTTCGACCAACTATGGTTCGGTTACGCTGGGCAAGATCGCTGGCAGTGAACCGGTCCGCCTGAAGAACCTCGCCGCTGGCGTGGACAGCAGCGACGCGGTCAATGTCAGCCAGCTGACCGCTGCAACCGCAAATCCGTGGTTCAGTGGCAAGGGCGGCGGCACGGCGGCCAAGGTAAGTGCGTTCGGTTCGGTTGCCATCGGCATCAACTCGGTCGCCGACCAGAACAACACGGTATCCGTTGGCAGTAGTGACCAGAAACGTCGCATCACCAATGTTGCCGACGGTGAGGGCAACTACGACGCGGTCAACTACCGCCAGCTGGTGTCGATGGTGTCCGGCCAGAACACGCGGACCCAGAGCGCGCTCAAGGATGTGGACAGCCGTTTCGCCGCGTTGGATGCACGCGGCGTCGTGGACGATTCATTCATCAAGATCGACGCCCCGGAAGGCTCCGAAGCGGCTGTAGTTGATCTCAACAACTCCGCTGTGGCCATTGGTGCATCGAGCAGCGCCATCGGCAGTATTGCCACGGCGATTGGTGGCGCCTCCTACGCGAAGGGTTCGCAGGCTGCGGCGATTGGCGGTGGCGCCTACGCCGAAGGTCAGGGCGCGCTGGCGATGGGCTCCGCACGGGCCGAAGCCGACAATTCCACGGCGCTGGGTAACGGTGCGCGTGCCACCGGTGCCTACACGCTCTCGGTCGGCGCCAATGCGCGTTCGGCGGGCCTGAATGCCGTTGCATTGGGTAACAACACCCGAGCAAACGCCGACAACGCGGTGGCCATCGGCAACCTGGCCAACATCGATGCCACGGCTACCAACTCCATGGCCTTTGGCCGCAACGCCAGCGTGGGTGCTGGTGCGACCAATGCGATGTCGCTCGGCAGCAGCAGCACGAACCTCCGCGCCAACACGGTGTCGGTCGGCAGCTTGAACAATGAGCGGCAGATCACCAACGTGGCGGCCGGCACGGCCGAGACCGATGCTGTCAACTTCAGCCAGCTGAAGAAGTACGTGGGTGAGAACGGTGGCAGCGGTGGTGCAGCCAATCCGCTGGCTGTGGCCTACACCGATGCCGACAAGGGCACGGTCAGCCTGGCGGGCGCCGAGGGTACGATCCTCTCCAACGTCAAGGCGGGTAGCGCAGACACCGACGCGGCCAACGTCGGCCAGGTGAAGGGTGTTGCCGCCGCGATCGGCGGAGGCGCCTCCATTGCGGCAGACGGTTCCGTCACCGCGCCGAGCTTCACGATCGGTGGCGGCCGCTACAGCAATGTCGGCGAGACCTTCGCTGCAGTGGACACCTCGCTGACCGACCTGGATGGGCGTGTCACGGGCAATAGCAGCAGCGTGACCAACCTGAGCAAGCAGTTCGAGGCGCTGACGGCAGGCACCAGTGGCATGGTCACCTTCGATGCGGCGTCCAACACCGTGAAGGTGGCTTCGGCCCAGGCGGGCACCACGGTCGACTTTGCCAACAGTGATAACGAAGCACGCACGCTGACCAACGTTGCTGCAGGCAGCGCCGAAGGTGATGCGGTGAATGTTGCCCAGCTGAAGGGCACTGCACAGAGTGTGGCCGCAGCCATCGGTGGCGGTTCGGTCGTCAACGCGGACGGCACTGTGTCCCAGCCGAGCTACACGGTTGGTGGGACCACGGTGACCAACTTCGGCGATGCCATCACCAACATCGATGACCGCACGACCACCAACGCAACCGAGCTCACCACGCTGGGCACGACCATCAAGGAACTGTCCAACGGTACGTCCGGTCTGGTCACGGTTGATCAGGTCACCGGCAATGTGCAGGTCGCTGCAGCGCAGGGCGGGACCCTCGTCGACATGGAAGGTACCGACGGCAAGCGTCGCGTCAGCGGTGTTGCCAACGGCACGGAGGAAGACGACGTGGTGACGATTGCCCAGCTGCGTGCAGCCGGTGCGATCGATCCGGTCAGTGGCCAGACGTTGAGCGTGCTGACCTACGACGGTGCCGATCTGTCGCGTGCCACCCTGGGCGGTAGCCAGGGAACCGTGCTGGCCAACGTCGCCAGCGGGTTCATCGGCGCGGGCAGCATGGAAGCGATCAACGGTGGCCAGCTGTTCGACATGAATGCCGCTATCCAGGGCAGGATGGATGGGCTGGATGGCCGTGTAGGCACCATTGAGAAGGGTATTGCCGAGGGTTCGATTGGCAGCGGCAATGGTTCCGGCAACGGCAACGGCAACGGCAACGGCAACGGCAATCCTGCCGGCGACGGTGCAGCCGAGGGCGGTTTGGTTGGCCCGGGTGCTGGCGAAGGTGCGCTGATTGTCGGCGGCGGTTCGGCCGGCGGTTCAGGTGCGGTGAGCGTCGGCGACGGCAGCAAGGCGGAGGGCGACAGCTCGATCGCCGTTGGCGGTGGCAGCTCGGCCGGCACCGGCTCCATCAGCGTCGGTGGTGGCAGCTCGGCCGGTGGCACTGGAGCGATCAGCGTCGGCGAGGGCAGCGCGGCCAGTGGTACCGGCTCGGTTGCCATCGGTGAAGGTGCGAAGGTGACGAACGACAACTCGGTTGCCATCGGCAGCGGATCCACCACCACCCGGGACAATGAAGTCTCGATGGGCTCGGCGGGTTCGGAACGGGTTGTCAGCAATGTCGCCGCGGGTATCCAGGGCACTGACGCAGTCAATCTGCAGCAGATGGATGACCGCTTCAAGGCCGAGCATGACTGGTCCAACAGCCGCTTCCAGTCGATGGACAAGCGCATCGACCGGATGGGTGCCATCAGTGCGGCCTACGCCGGTATGGCCATCAATACGGCCGGTCTGAGCGGCGACAACCGCCTGGGCGCCGGTATCGGGTCGCAGAACGGTCGCAGTGCATTGGCCGTCGGCTACCAGCGCATCCTCGGCGAGAAGAAGAACGTGTCGGTCTCGCTGGGCGGTGCTTTCAGTGGCAGCGACCAGAGCGTCTCGGCAGGTGCCGGCATCAGCTGGTAAGCGCAGAGAGCTTGATGTCGTAGTGTAAAAAGAAGCCCGCGGTCGAAAGACCGCGGGCTTTTCTACGTCTTCCTGCGAAGCAACCGCGCCTCGATCAGCCGAAAAGGCCTGATTCCAGACAGAACGCCACCAGTTCCTGATCCGTCCGGGTGCCCAGCTTGCGCATGGCGCTGATCTTCTGCGTGCTGACTGTTTTGCTGCTGCGATTGAGCGCCCGCGCGATGTCGCCAACGCTCTGGCCGCTGGCGAACAGCCGAATCACTTCGAACTCCCGGGGCGACAAGGTGGCGGCCGAGGTGGGCTCGCCAGCCTCAGGCACCATTTCTTCGCGAGGCAGTTCGGGGGAACGGTAGATCCGCTGTGCCAGCAGGCTGGTCAGGGCCCCGTCGAGCTCATTGAGATTCCCGCTCTTGCGCACCACACCGCTGGCACCCGCGCGATACATTTCGGCAACGATGGAGGGGTTGGACACCATCGTCAGTATCAGAACGCGAGTGTCCGGGAAATTGCGGGTCAGGTAGGAAATGAGCTTGATCCCATCCCCCATCCGCTCGTCACCAGGCATGCTGTAGTCAGTGATGATGATGTCCGGCGCATGCTGCTGTGCAAGGTCCACCAGCCCGGCCGGGTCCTGTGCCTGACCGACGACCTGGAAGCGCGGGTCGCGATCAACAAGATCGGCGATGCCCGCCAGCACAATCGGGTGGTCGTCGGCAATGACGATCTTGGTCTTCAAGGCGGGGTCTCCGGATCGCGGGGGAAAGGTCAAGGTGGATCGGTCGGGTCGACGGATGTCGACTCGAGATGGGCCAGGGCGCATTCCAATCGGACAATGAATGCATCGATGCCAGGCACGCAGTCCTCCGCACTGGTCCCGTCATCGATTCTATCCTCGATACGCTTGCTCTCATCGGCCAACGGCTCTGCCGACACTATGACCAGCGCACCACGCAGGCGATGCAGCATGTGCTTGACGCCCTGCAGATCCCCGATCTCCTGTGATCTTGCCAGCGCGGCCATATCATCACGCATGGTTTCCAGGAAGAGCGTCCGCATCCGCGGAGCGACCAAGAGGACATCCGGGCTGGATCCGGTAACCGCCAAGGGGCTCAGATGCCGGTACAGATCGTCCAGCCGGATGGGCTTCACCAGACAATCGGCCATGCCCACGCTGCGGCAACGCGCGCGCTCAGTGGGGTCGGCATTTGCGGTGGCGCCGAATATCGGCGCCGTTATGCCGTGCCCGTGCAGCCGCTCTGCCAGTGCGTACCCATCGACATGCGGCATGTTCAGATCGGTGATGACCACATCGAAATGACGACGTGTCCAATAATCAAATGCCTCGGCGCCATCGCTGGCGACGACGGCATGGCACCCGAGACGCTCCAGCTGTTCACGCAGGATCATCTGGTTGATGGGGTTGTCCTCTGCGACCAGAACGCTCAGGTGGAGCGGCTGGAACGCCTTGGCCGACGGTTCCCCCTGCAGTGGCAGTGGGCGGCCGGTCGCGAGGAGCAGTGCATCGACCATCGCATCGAGCCGGTGCATGGACACCAGCCATACGCCGTTGACCTGTTGGGGATGATCGCCGCCGCCGGTGCGGGCGACCACGTGAGGGCCGTCCCATGCGCCGATCGGTCCATTCATGGGGACCTCCAGAAGAGGCGTGCCGGGGATCGTATCCATGCCCGGGTCCCGGTGAAGCCCCTGCGCGAGGAAACCGCGCTTGCGCAGACGGGCGCACAGGGTGTCAACCAGCTCGCCGGCCGGCGAGCGCACGTAAACGCGCTGCTCTGCGTCGGCGGAACGTCCGCTCGGGGAGGAATCCTCTGGCCGGTCCAGCTCGAGCTCGAAACTGAAACTGCTCCCAAGCCCCGTGTCACTGACCACTCTCAGTTGGCCGCCCATCAGGCCCACCAGTTGCGCGCTGATCGCCAACCCAAGGCCGGTGCCCCGCTGCGCATCGGCGCCCGGATTGGCCTGATAGAACGCTTCGAAGAGATGCGCTTGATGGTGTTCCTCGATCCCGATCCCGGTATCGGCCACCTGCCAGGCGAGCGTCGCCTTTCGCCCGCTCACGTCCCGTGCCTGAAGCCGGATGACCACGCGGCCGGCCTCGGTGAACTTGATGGCGTTGCTGACCAGGTTGTTCAGGACCTGACGTATCCTCGCGCCGTCGCCGTGGACGTGCCCAGGCACGTCGCCATCAATGCAGGCATACAGCTGCAGGTTCTTCCGCGTCGCGGACGCGGCATATGAGCGGAGTACCTCTTCGGTGAGTTCGGCCGGAGAGAACAGCACGGGCTCCAGGACCAGCTGTCCGGCTTCGGCCTTGGACACGTCCAGGATGTCGCCAATCAACTGCATCAACGTGGAGGACGAATGCTGGATGGTGCTCAGGTAGTCTCTCTGCTGACTGTCCAACGCGGTGAGCCCAAGCAGCTCCAGCGTGCCCAGGACGCCGTAGAGGGGGGTGCGGATCTCATGGCTCATGGTCGCCAGGAACAGGCTCTTGGCGCGGTTCGCCTGATCGGCCTC
Source organism: Stenotrophomonas sp. TWI1183 (assembly GCF_039673115.1). Classification (NCBI taxonomy): domain Bacteria; kingdom Pseudomonadati; phylum Pseudomonadota; class Gammaproteobacteria; order Lysobacterales; family Lysobacteraceae; genus Stenotrophomonas; species Stenotrophomonas sp. TWI1183. The sequence continues at coordinate 200,656 of NZ_JBDJKZ010000006.1, read as the reverse complement.
CTGCCGAGCCTGTTGTAGAACCTGCTCGGCCTCATGCTGTGCAGTGAGATCGATGAACAGGCAAAGGGTGACAGGCTCGCCGCGATACCGGGCTTGGGTGGTATTGATCAGCAGGTGGCGTCCATCCGGTGTCCGGTAGGGGATCGTGCGGCTCTGCCCGGATTTCACCAACGTCAGTGCATCTTGACGCCACGTGCCATCCCAGCCGGGAGCGTCGTGTCGAGCACCCAGCCACTCGCGAGCCAGCGCATTCTCCAGTACCACGCTGCCATCACTGCTGCGAAGAAGACACAGCCCGATCGGAGCGGCCTCCAGGACGGTACGGCTGAACGCCTCGCTCTCCTGCAGCCGTTCCTGATTCCTGCGCAGCGGCACCAGGACGGAGCGGCGGTAGCTGCGAAGCGCCACGATGCCACCGAGCGCAAGCAGGATGGCCGCAATCACGCCGCCGATCAGAGGCCAACGCTGGTGAAGCAGCACGCGCGCCCAGCCGACCTGATAGACCGCTTGCCAGCCTTCAGCGTCACGCATGCGATAGGTAATGCTCCCGGCGCTGTAGTGTCTGCTTTGCCCGCCGCCACCATCGACCTCCGGCCCGTAGAGCAGCCGCCCGTCGGGGGCCAGGATCGAAAGCCGGTCGTAAATAGGCTCTCCAAGCACCTGCTGGTGGTCGTCGATGCGGGACACATCCAGCATGCAGGAGATCGCCGGGGTCCCGCCATTGGCCCATAGGGCCGCATCCTGGGGAGAGCGCATGACGGACAGCAGCCAACGGCTCCCATCGGCCAGATCGCGACGGTGCCACCCCATGCCGCCGTTCTGAGGGCTTGTGATCGAGGCTTCTGCGTGAATGATGCCCATCATCCGGCGCAGGGTTGGATCCGCAGTGTTATCGGAACCGCTTATGGGGAGCGCATGCGGCACCAGCGCTGCCATCGTGCCGGTACCATCGAGCAGGAGGCAACGGGGCGACGGATAGCGCGAATCGGACCAAAAGCTGCCATAGAACCCTGAGAAAGCTCTGCCCAACTCCGTTGCTGCGGGTGAAGGCGGGGATCCGGTGCTGCTTACGACGGAAAATGGAGAGAAGGCTGCGGGGTAAGGACTGGCATCCAGAAAGCGTGGCGTGGGGCGCTTTGAATCCGCGGGATCCAGCTGATGGCCCTGCCAGCGCGCCATGAAGCGCTCTTGTTCGTGCAGCGCACCAGAAAGGCGCTTGAAGTGGAAATCAACCTTCTGCTGCTCTTCCCGAAGCAGCTGTAGCGAGCTGGAGAGAAGAAGACCGGCCTGAATGGTGGCCACGGCGATGGTGCCCACGAGCAGGCTGTGCAGCCACAGGGACCTGCGCGCAAGCAAGCGCACGGGAGTGGACTCGACCGGCATGCATATCTCGTCTGACGGGCGGAGCGGCCCTTGCGAAGGATAATCGATAGGAACCCGGCCGCGCACCGGGCGGTGAAGGCCCCCCAGCGGTCTCAGCCCTGCAACCATCCACGGGCTCCCGTCAGGTGACCTGGTCACCCATCCCGACAAAGTTCAGGCCCAGCGCTACCAGTTCCTGGTCGCTCCTCGTACCGAGCTTGCGCTTCGCACTGGCCTTCTGCGCGCTGACGGTACAGCGGCTGCGATTGAATCTCGCCGCGATGTCACTCACGGTCTGGCCGTTGGAAAACAGCCTGACGACCTCCAGCTCCCGCGGCGACAGGCCGTGTCGAGGCGCTTGAGGGGGGGCAGTCGTTGCGCTGGAACGACCGGCGCTATTTGACCGATAAGTGCGCTGCATCCGTGCCGCTGTCAGTGCACTGAGAAGTTCAGCCGGATCCCCCGATTTGGTGATCACGCAGTGCGCCCCGACTCTGTACATCTCATCGATCATCCACGGGGTGGTGATCATTGTCAGAACCAGAATGGGGAGGCAGGGAAACGCCCGGTGCAGCCTCCCGATGAGCACGGAGCCATCGCAGGTGCGGGAATCGCCGGGCATCACGTAGTCGGTGATCAGAATGTCAGGTTGTTGCGTATGGAGCGCCCTCATGAGTGCGGCGGAATCACTCACCTGTGCAACCACCCGGAATCGGCCGTCCTGCTCGATCAGTTCACGGACGCCCGCCAGTATGAACGGGTGATCGTCGGCAATAACAACGCGCGACGTCCCTCGGCCATCCTTGCGTTTCATCGGCCGTCATTCCGCTGGGCGCGCGTCTCACCATTCAAAAGTTCTGCGAAGGCGTCTGCGGGGATCGCGGCGGAGATCAGATAGCCCTGCACCTGTGTGCAGCCGAGTGCCCGGAGCGTGGACAGCTCTTCATCCGTCTCCACACCTTCGGCGACGATGTTGAGGCCGAGCTTCTGGCCAAGCGTGATCACGGTGCTCAAAGCGCTTCGCAGTGCAGAATCCCGCGTGCAGCCATGTACCAGAGACCGATCGATTTTCACCTCGGTGAATGGAGCGCTCACCAGGTTGTGCACGGAGCTCAGTCCCTGTCCAAAGTCATCCTGGGCCAACCCGAAGCCTTTCATGCGCAGGCGGCAGGCGCCAGCGTAATAGTCGCTGACATGCCGGGTGGTGCTGCTCTCCATCAGCTCGAAACAAAGATCAGCAGGCGAGCCGCCGTGCTCAATGGTCAGCTCCGCCAGTTCCTCCGGTAGGGTGCTTCTTTCCAGGAGATGGGGAGGCAAATTGACTGATACGGGAATTCGAAAGCCCCTCGCGCGCCACTCGGCCTGCGCGCGAACGCTCATCTTCACCATGTGCCGCAGTAGTGCCAGCTCGAGTGCGTTTTCCTGGATCAACGGTAGGAACTGACCGGGCGATATCAAGCCCTGTTCTGGGTGGCACCAGCGGACCAACGCTTCGGCCGCCACCACGAGGCCGGAGCCCAGCGATTTTTTCGGCTGGAACCACGCCGTGATCTCACCGCTCTTCATGGCCCGCCACAACGTATCGCGGCTTGCCGCCAACGGGAGCTTGGCCTCCTTGCTGACGGCGGCGACGCGATGCGCGCCTTCCTGCTTCTGGCTCAACAACGCCATTACATCGGCAACATCGCCAGGGGATACGGGCTTCGGGAGTACCGCAAGCACGCTGAATCCCAAGGATTCGGCCATCAGACGGGCGGAGAACATCATGCGTGTCGACGCCGAGCTGACCAGTACCAGTGCCGGCTTCCGATCCTGGGCAGCCAGGCTCTGGATGAACTGAATGCCGTCCACCCCGGGCATCATCATGTCGGTGACGACCAGGTCGTAGGGACGCCAGTGGCACATCGCCAGTGCATCGGCGCCATCGCCCGAGGTATCTGCGTGGGTTCTCGATGCGCTGTTGAAGAGCTGAGCCAGCATGCTGCGTTGGAAGGCCTGGTCTTCCAGGATCAGTACATGGCGGATGGTCATGCCGGTGCTCCGTGGGACAGTTGGGTCAGGGCTCGGCGCAAGGTACCGATGTCAACGGGCTTCGCCAGGTAGCCGGCCATGCCACTGGCAAAGCAGCGTTCACGCTCTTCGGGGGTGGCGCTGGCTGTCGCGCCGATCACTGGGACAAGGATGTCGTGCTGACGCAGGCTTCTGGTCAACGCATGCCCGCTCATGCGCGGCATGTTGATGTCGGTCAACACCACGTCGAACGGTTGCGACCGGCACAGCTCCAAAGCATTCTGGCCGTCGGTTGCTGTCAGGACGCTGCAGCCGAGTGTTTCCAGCTGCTCCTTCATGATGATGCGATTGATCGGATTGTCCTCGGCGACCAGCACCCGCAGATCCAGCGCGTCGGGTCGGGATACCGCTGCCATCGGGACAGGGGCGTCGCTCTGTTGCAGCCGCGCCAACGCGTTTGCAATGGCGCGGATGCTGAACATCGTGACGGTGAGGTGGCGGGGGTTCTCCGGATCTACGACGGGCGTATCGCCTGCATCAGGCAGTGCGGTGACGCGGGGGCCCCGCCAGCTGACGGGGGGAGAGCCGCGTGGATCGCTGTCGAGCAGAATGGCGTTCTCGTCCGGCGCGAGCGGCATCCCCGGTTCATAGCGACGCACGGTGGCACCCCACCGCTGCAGCCATTCGCTCCCACTATCTGCCAACTCGGAAACAGAGCATCGGACATAGATCAGCGGTTGCGCCAGCAACTTGGGCGCACTGTCCTCGGGCGTGGCCCGCGGATCGGCCTTCAGCGGCAGCACCATCGTGAAACTGCTTCCCAGCCCGGGCTCGCTGACCAGACGGATGTCGCCGTTCATCAGCCGCACCAGTCGGTCGCTGATGGACAATCCCAGCCCGGCACCTTCCAAGCGGTTGTGTGTGCCGATCTGACGGAAGGGTTCGAACAAACGCGCATGCTCGGCTTGGGCGATGCCTACGCCGGTATCCGTGACCTGCCAGCTTACGGACACCATATCCGCCTCACGGGCGACCAGCCGGACGCGCAGGCAGATGTTCCCGCTGTCAGTGAACTTGATCGCGTTGCTCAACAGATTTCCCAGAATCTGCCGAATCCGACCGGCGTCGCCCAGAACCTGGTCCGGCAGCTCGGGGTCGGTGCATACCATGATCCGTATTCCCTTCCTTTCAGCGGCTGCCGCATACGCACGAAGGGTCGACTCCGCCAGATCCAAGGGGGAGAACGGTGCCACGACCAAGGTGAGCTGACCCGATTCAATCTTGGTCACATCCAGAATCTCGCTGATCAGCTGAAGCAGGGCCGAAGAGGATTGCTCGATGGTTGCAAGGTACTGGCTCTGTCGAGCGTCCAGTGACGTATGCGCCAACAGCTCCAGCGTGCCGAGCAGGCCATACAACGGGGTCCGGATCTCGTGGCTCATCGTGGCAAGAAAGGCAGTCTTGGCTTGACTGGCTGCGTCAGCCGCCTGCTTTGCCGCGGACAAGGCCGCCTGGATCTGACGATGTCGGCTCACGTCGTTGAAAACGCACAGCAGGACATCCTCGCCGTGATAGCGGGTCCGAGCGGCCAGCACCTGGAGTTGTCGGCCATCGCTGGTGGTGTAGTCCGCGCTGCGACGTTCGCCCAGCGGGTCCGCATTGCCGGTTCGCAGATTGCCCAGCCAGTCGCCTGCTGCGGCATCGTTGCCAAGCCAGTCACGTGCAAGCTGGTTCTCCACCATCGGGGTTCCATCGTGGCCGCGCAGCACGCAAACTCCGACCGGCGCCATCTCGATCACCGTGCTGCCGAAATCGAAGCTCTCCAGGAGTTGTCGATGCTGTAGCAGCGCCGGCTGGATCAACTGGCGGTCGATGCGTCGGGTCAGCGCACGCAGCGCAACCACGCCAGCCAGAGACATCAGCAGCGAAATGCCGAGATGGGGCGCGATATCAACCAGCAGCAGGCTCAGGGGCGCGTGGTACACCAGCCGCCAGCCGTCTTCGCCAATGCCCTTGACCAGTGCCAGGCCCTCGGGACGAGCGCCATCCCAGATCCATCCGAACTCGTCCTGCGCATGCCGACGCATCCAGTTTGCGGAAGGGGAGCGCTCCCCTTGCGTCAGGACTGCCTCCCCGTGCCTGTCCAGCAAAGCAAAGTCGCCAATGCCGTTGCCATTCAGGGTCTTGATCATGGCGTCCGAGTCAATCGCCAATCCCAGCCAGTGGGATGCGTCTGGTTCCACGCCGCCGATCGCCCGATAAAGATAAATAGGCGACCCCGTCTGTGTTGGTGCAACCCAGCGCACCCGGCTATCGCCAAGACGTTCACCTTCCGGCATCAGCGGGCTTCCCACGGTATGTTGTCGAGAGATGAAACTGGCGCTCTGCTCCTCGTGAGCAGCCGAGCGAACGGCCACTGAGGTGCCGTCAACGTGCACCAAGCGCACGCCAAAATCGGCCAAGGTCTGTTCAGCCCGTGCCGACAGGAGCAGAGTCAACTCCTGTCCGTCGCCCGCCGTACCCAATCGGAGTCGACGAACGTTCCGGTCATCGTCATGCCTCGAGGCGCGCGCCTTCTGGCTGGACGTGTGGACGTTGACGACCGAGTCGACCAGATAGTTCAGGAGAGCTTCGCGCTGGTCCACATAAAGCTGCGCTCGATACGCAGCAGCGTTCATCCCGCGCCTGTGTACGGAGACGTCATCCCCCAGCTGAACGAGGACGTAGAAGATCCCGGTACCGACCAGGCACACCAGGATGCACGCCGACAGCCACCGCAGCAGCACGGTGGCTGCGACGGCAGGCGCGTCAATCGCGGGGTGCTGTGGGAGGAGGCGATGCATGAAAGCATGCTATGGAGACGTATCAAGCCACTCCATCAGCCAATCCTTAAAGGCCGTCTCCTCACGCGGAGGTGGGCATGTCCGTTCAGCTCCGGCCAGACGGGGGCTGGAACTGCCAGTAAGGGTGTTTCCTGTGGCGTTGACCGGTTTTAGAATTGAATTCGATTCGGAGTCCAGCGTGTCCCAGAACATCTACGACAATCAGGCCTTTTTTGATGGCTATGCCCGACTGCCGCGCTCGCAGTTCGGTCTGGAGGCCGCTCCCGAGTGGCCGGCCATCCAGGCTATGCTCCCTGTGTTGACGGGAAAACGGGTTCTGGACCTTGGCTGTGGATACGGTTGGTTCTGCCGCAGGGCACGAGCCGCTGGAGCCGCCAAGGTGCTCGGTATCGACTTGTCCGAAAAAATGCTCGCACGAGCTCGAGAGCTCACCGACGACATCGACATCAGCTACCAGCGTGGCGATCTGGAGCAGCTCGTACTGCCGAGCCAGGCGTTCGACGTGGTCTACAGCCAACTGACGCTGCACTACCTTCCGGACATCGGCCCGCTGTTTGCTTCCATCCATCAGGCACTGCCGCCTGGCGGTTGGTTTGTCTTCACGGTGGAGCACCCGATCTATACGTGCTCACCACGTCAGGGTTGGCTCACCGATGAAGAAGGTCAGCGTTCTTGGGCGGTCAATAATTACCAGAACGAAGGCCAGCGCGTCAGCAACTGGCTGGCTGACGGGGTGGTGAAGTACCACCGGACATTGAGCACGACATTGAACGCGTTGATTGCCGCCAGCTTTGCTATCCGCCACGTCAATGAGTGGGGGCCGACTGCGGAGCAGATTGACGCTAACCCAGCGCTTGCGGAAGAGGCGGAGCGTCCGATGATGGTCCTGTTTTCCGCACAGCGATTGTAGCCATGGTTTCACGAGGGAGGGCGGGTTGATGTCGCCACGCCGTCAGCGGACGGCGGCGATCAGCGTTCGCCGTCGCGCAGGTAATCGAACAGCTCGGCGTCGCCCTTCAGGCCGAGCTTCAACATCGCATCGCCCTTCTGGCGACTGATGGTGCTCACGCTCTTGTGCAGATGCATGGCGATCTCCTTGACCGTCATGCCGCTGCCGAGCAGGCGCAGCACTTCCACCTCGCGCGGCGACAGCGGTTTGGCTTCGCCTTCTTCCACGCTGTTCGTGCCGATCGCGTCAATGCGCTCTTTCAGGGTCTGGCTGACGTAGGGCATGCCACGCTGCACGGTCTGGATCGCGGTGGGCAGTTCGTCCATCGAGGAGGTCTTGTCGACCAGGCCCAGCACACCGGTGGCGACCACCATGCGCAGGATCGCCAGGTTGTTGGACACACTGAGCATCAGCACCGGCAACGTGGGAAAGCGCCGGCGGATCATCGCGATCATCGTAAAGCCATCGGCCTGCTGGCCGCCGGGCATGGAGTAATCGGTGACCAGGACATCGCAAGGATGTTCGGACAGCGCGGTCATCAGCTCGGCCACGGTACTGGCTTCGGCCACCACCTGGCCAACGCCACTGGATTCGATCACGGCCTTCGTGCCGATCCGTACGACCGGATGGTCATCGGCAATGATAATGCGCAGGGTCATGGACTAGTATTGCCTGTAAGGCAGCCGTCGGGCCGTGCCGGGATGGGGATATCATTCTACGGAGATCAGGCAGCATGCGTATCCACGTTGTTCGCTGGCTGGTGCTGGTCGTGCTGGCAATGGCCTGGGCCGTGTCGGCCTCCGCCGCCAACCCTCCCGCCCTGTCGCCCCGGCAGAGCGAGTGGCTTGGCAGGCACCCTACCATCATCCTGGGCATGTACGACAGCGGGTGGCCGCCGTTCGAATCCCTGCGCGACGGTAAACCTGCCGGTCTGGGATTCGACTATCTGAGCCTGCTCGCACAGCAGCTGGGCGTGCAGGTAAAGGTACGCATGTACCGCGACTGGACCGAAGTGCTGGATGCGGCGTGCCGCGGTGAAGTCGACGTGGTGATGAACATCACCCTCACCGCCGACCGCACCCGTTGCATGGTCTATACGCGTCCTTATGCCAGTGCGCCCCTGGCCCTGGTCGGTCGCCCCGGCGATACGCGGGCATCGGCCGATCCCGATCTGCGCGGCCTGCGCGTGGTCACCGAGCGCGAGTTCGTCACCAGCGAAGATGTACGCGCGCGCTTTCCTGCTGCCCGTCGCGTGGTGGCCAACGACACCACCGCCGCGCTCGCCATGGTGGGAAAAGGCGAGGCCGATGTGTACATCGGCAATGCCTACGTCGCCACCGCGCTGATCGCCGAGCGGCGGCTGACCGATGTCGCGCTGCTGCGCCCCAGTGACCTGGCCCCGGAACGCCTGCACTTCGGAGTGCCCAATGCCAAGCAGCCGTTGGCCGAGGCGCTGGACATGGGACTGGCCGCACTGGCCGAGCCCGAGCGGGAACGGCTGCGGCAGCGCTGGCTGCAGACGCCGGAGTGGTCGGCGCAGTCGCAGATGATCCTCGGCAATGCCGAGAAGCGCGTGCTGGCCACGCCGCTGCGCCTCGCCTTCGAGCCGAACGCGGCGCCGCTGGCGTTCATCGACGGCGCCCAGCAGCCCAGTGGTGTGTCGGCCGAATACCTGCGCCTGCTGCGCACCTTCGGCGCGCAGCTCACCCGGGTCCCCGCCCACGACTGGTTCGACGTGCGCGAACAACTGCGGCGCGGTGACGTCGACGCGATCATGGGCATCCCCAACGATTCCAGCTACCTGGGCGACGACTGGGTGTTCAGCCAGCCCTTCATCACCGTCCCGAACGTCGTGGTTACCGCCACGGGCAGTCCGTCGGTACTGGGCGTGCGCGACCTGGACGGGCGCAGCATCCTGCTGACCGATCCGGACCGCCTGCGCGGCTACATCCTGCAGCAGGCGCCCAATGCGCGCATCGTGCCGGCGCGCAGTGCCGAACTGGCGCTGGCACGGTTGGCCCATGGCGACGCCGATGCGTACATCGGCAACCTGGCGGTCGTCGACCGGATCGTACGCGAACGCTATCCGGCGCAGCTGCACGTGGCCGCGCCGGCCGGCTTCAGCGATCGCCTGTCGCTGGCCGTCAAACGCCAGTACGCGCCGCTGGCCACCACCTTCGACCGCATGCTGGTCAACATGAGCGCCCGCGAGCACGAGGCGATCCGCAGCGACTGGCTCACGGCCGAGTACCGCAGCAACCTCGACTGGCGCGTGATCGCGCGCTGGGCGGTGCCGTTGGCGCTGGTGCTGCTGACCGCGCTGCTGGTGCATGGCTGGGGCCATTGGCGGCTGCGCGGGGAAGTGGCGATGCGCCGGCGTGCCGAACAGCGCCTGGCCGAGGTTACCGACAACCTGCCGGCGATCGTCTATCAGGGCCGGCGCGAGCGCGATGGCCGATTGTCGCTGCCGTACATCGCCGGTGACATCGAGGCGTTGTTCGGGGTCACCGCGGCCGAAGCCATGGCCGACGAAAGCGCCTTGCTGGACCGCATCGACGAGCGCGACCGCGCCAGTGTCCGTCAGGCCATCGAGCGTGCCGCGCGTGACTTCACGCCCCTGGACGTCGAGTTCCGTACTTCGGCACGGGGCACGCTGCGCTGGGTGCGTTCGCGCGCGTTGCCCTATGACGCCGACGACGGTGCGCTGCTGTGGAGTGGTTACTGGGTGGACGTCACCGAGGCGCGCGCGCAGGCCGATGCGCTGGCGTTGGCCAAGGCGGCCGCGGAGCGCGCCACGGCGGCCAAATCCGAGTTCCTGGCCACCATGAGCCATGAGATCCGCACGCCGATGTCCGGCGTGCTGGGCATGGTGGAGGTGCTCTCGCATACCGCGCTGGATGGGGAGCAGCGCCGCATCATCGGCGTGATCGAAGACTCGGCGCAGTTGCTGCGGCAGATTCTCGATGATCTTCTGGACTACTCCCGGATCGAGGCCGGCGCGTTGTCGCTGCAGCCGCATCCGGTCGCGCTGCGCGCGCTGCTCGGCAATGTGCAGCAGCTGCTCGCGCCGCAGGCGGTGGCCAAGGGACTGGACCTGCATATCCAGATCGACGACGACGTCGCGGCCCTGCATCTGGCTGACGGCATGCGCCTGCGCCAGATCGCCTTCAACCTGCTGAGCAACGCCATCAAGTTCACCCACGTCGGTGAAGTCGGCATCGCCCTCGCGGTGCTCGACACCGATGCCGCCGGCACGCAACGGCTGCGCCTGACCGTGCGCGATACCGGCATCGGCATTTCAGCGGAGCAGCGTGAGCGTCTGTTCGCCCCCTTCGCGCAGGCCGATGCGACGATCAGCCGGCAGTACGGCGGCACCGGCCTGGGGCTGAGCATCTGCCAGCGGCTGGTCGCGCTGATGCACGGTGCGCTGACGCTGCGCAGCGTGCCCGGTGAAGGCACCTGCGTGGAGGTGCAGTTGAGCCTGCCCACGCTGCCGATCGACGAGCAGCCGGGCGTCGCCGAAGCACAGGCGCAGGTACTGCCGTTGCCGGCCGCGCTGCTGCAGCGGCGGGTATTGATCGTCGAGGACCATCCGACCAACCAGGCACTGATGGGCTGGCGCATGCAGCAGCTCGGCCTGCCGCACGTGATGGCCGAGAATGGCGAGCAGGGGCTGGCACTGTTGGCGCGCACCCACTTCGATCTGGTCCTTACCGATTGCCGCATGCCGGTCATGGACGGCTACGCGATGACCCGGCGCATCCGTGACCAAGAGCGTGACCGCGGCAGCGCCCGGATGCCGGTGATCGCGCTGACCGCCAGCGCGATGGAGGATGATCTGCAACGCTGCCGGGAGGCGGGCATGGACGCTATGTTGGCCAAGCCGGTGGCGTTGGCCGCGTTGCGTCAGGCACTGCTGCAGTGGCTGCCCGAGGTACCGTCGAGCGCGTCAGCCGCAGCGGATGCGCTGGGCGTCATCGACGCGCCGCCCGACCGGGCCGCGCTCGTGCGCCGGTTCGGGTCGGCGCATGTGGCGGGGGTGTTGATCGATAGCCTGTGCACGGCCTCCGCGCTCGATCTGGTGACGCTGCAGGCCGCGCTGAACGAGCGTGCGGGGCCGGCGCTGGTGGAGGTGCTGCACCGGCTGGTGGGCGGGTTGGCGACGCTGGGAGCGGAGACCCTGGCGCTGCAGGCGCGCAATCTGATGGACAGCGTCGACACAGACGGCGTCGCGGCACACGCCGAGGCGATCAGTGCGTTCGATGCGGCGCTGCGCGATTATCTGGTACAGCTTCAGGCATCCTGAGCGCCGCGATGGCGATCACCGCTGCTGCTGCAGGTATTCGACCACCTGGCGCCGACGCTCCGGGTCGACGGTGGCGTTGACCATGCGGGTACCCGGCACCACCTGCGCAGGCGAGCGCAGGAAGGCATCCAGGGTCTGTTCGTTCCAGGTCAGCCCGGCCTCGCGCATCGCGTTGGAGTAGGGGTAGCCCGCGACGCTGCCGGCGCGGCGGCCGATCACGCCATGCAGGTTCGGGCCGAAGCGGTGCACGCCACCGGCGCTGACCGTGTGGCAGCCGGCGCAGATCGCGAACGCGCGCTGCAGATCCTGCTGGCGGATCTGTTCCGGCGTCTGCGGGGTGCGCGCGCACGCGGTCAGCACGAGGCAGACCAGCAACGGCAGGGGGGATCGGAACGCAGGGGGCATGGCGCAGCGCAGATGTCCGGCAGGACGATCAGGATAGCCAGTACGGCCGTGCCTGCCGCGCCCGATGGCCTGCGACCGGTGGTCGCAGGCCATGCCGGTCACATGCCCGAGTAGTTCGGGCCGCCGCCGCCCTGCGGTGTGACCCACACGATGTTCTGGGTCGGGTCCTTGATGTCGCAGGTCTTGCAGTGCACGCAGTTCTGCGCGTTGATCTGCAGCTGCTCATGCCCCTCGCTGCCGACGAATTCGTACACACCGGCCGGGCAGTAGCGTGCTTCCGGCCCGGCGTACTCGGCCAGGTTGATGCGCACCGGCACGCTGGCGTCCTTGAGCGTGAGGTGGCCGGGCTGGTCTTCGGCGTGGTTGGTGCTGCTCAGGAACACCGAACTGAGCCGGTCGAAGGTGAGCACGCCATCCGGCTTGGGATAGGTGATCTTCGCGTGCTTCGACGCGGGCTCCAGGCAGGCGTGGTCCGGCGTGCTGTGGCGCAGCGTCCACGGCGGGTTGCGGATGCCGAGCTTGGGCAGCAGCCACTGTTCGACACCGGTCATCAGCGCGGCCACGGTCTGGCCCTTCTTGAACCACTGCTTGAAGTTCTTGGACTGCAGCAGCTCGGCACGCAGCCAGCTGGCCTCGAACGCCTGCGGGTAGGCGCTCAGCTCATCGTGCTGGCGATCGGCGACCACCGCATCGAAGGCGGCATCCGCGGCGAGCATGCCGGTCTTGAGCGCGGCATGGCTGCCCTTGATCCGGCTGACATTGAGGTAGCCGGCCTCGCAGCCGACCAGCGCGCCACCCGGGAACACGGTCTTGGGCAGCGACATCAGGCCACCGGCGGTGATCGCGCGGGCGCCATAGCCGATGCGCTTGCCACCTTCCAGGTGCTTGCGGATGTCGGGGTGCGTCTTGAAGCGCTGGAACTCTTCGAACGGGCTCAGCCACGGGTTCTTGTAGTCCAGGCCGACCACATAGCCGATCGAGACCTTGCCGCCTTCGGCGTGGTACAGGAACGCGCCACCGTAGGTGTCGTTGTCCAGCGGCCAGCCGGCGGCATGCACCACCAGGCCCGGTTCGTGCTTGGCCGGATCGATCTGCCACAGTTCCTTGATGCCGATGCCGTAGGCCTGCGGATCCTTGCCGGCATCGAGCTGGAAGCGCGCGATCAGCTGGCGGCCGAGATGGCCGCGCGAGCCTTCGGCGAAGACCGTGTACTTGGCGTGCAGCGCCATGCCGCGCTCGAACGCGGGGCCGGGCTGGCCGTTCTTCTCGATGCCCATGTCGCCGGTGGCCACGCCGATCACGGCGCCGTCGTCGCTGTACAGCACTTCCGCCGCCGGGAAGCCGGGGAAGATCGCGACTTCCAGCGCCTCGGCCTGCTGCGCCAGCCAGCGGGTGACTTCGCCCAGGCTGACGATGTAGTTGCCCTCGTTGTGGAAGCACTCCGGCAGCAGCGCGTTGGGCGTGCTGCGCGAGCCCGTCTCATTGAGGAACAGGAATTCGTCGCGGGTCACTTTCTGCTTCAGCGGCGCGCCGCGCTCGGCCCAGTCCGGGAACAGTTCGGTCAGCGCGCGCGGGTCCATCACCGCACCGGACAGGATGTGCGCGCCGGGTTCGGAGCCCTTTTCCAGGATGCACACCGACAGCTCGCGGCTGGCCTCGATGGCGCGCTGGCGCAGCCGGATCGCGGTGGCCAGGCCGGCAGGGCCACCACCCACGATCACCACATCGAATTCCATCACTTCACGCGGGGGCAGGACGTTGATTTCTTCGCTCATGGGGCTGCGTAACTCTTGGGTAGTGCCGCGGTTGAACGGGCGGCGGTTGCCTGGGAATCGCGCGTGTCACACCACGGCGAAACGGTTGGATCAGTGCGCCAGAGTACCGGCCCGGCGCATTTAAGCCTAGATCGCCGACGATGACAGCGGTGTCGCCGCGTGTTCGGTGCGCGGATGCTGCGGTGCAGCACGTCGCGCGCGTGCCGGCGATTGCCGCTTCCCTTGGCCCATTCCACGACAACGACCACAATGGGGGCCTGTTCCACCGCCACCTGCCGGGATGCCATGTCACTGAATCCGTTCGATCTGTTCGATATCCGTTCGCTGCTCAGCGAGGAGGAGCGCGCGGTGCAGGCAACGGTGGCGCGCTTCACCGATACGCGGGTGCTGCCGATCATCGGCGATGCCTTCGACGACGGACGTTTTCCGGATGAGTTGATCCCGGAAATCGCCTCGCTCGGCCTGCTCGGCTCCAGCCTGCCCGAGCAGTACGGCGGCGGCGGACTGAACGCGGTGAGCTACGGTTTGATCTGCCAGGAACTGGAGCGCGGCGATTCGGGCCTGCGCAGTTTCGTCTCGGTGCAGAGCTCGCTGTGCATGTACCCGATCTACGCCTACGGCAGCGAAGAACAGCGCCTGCGCTGGTTGCCGGACATGGCCACCGGCACGGTGATCGGCTGCTTCGGCCTGACCGAGGCGCACGGCGGCTCCGATCCGGCGGCGATGAAGACCCGCGCGGTGCGCGACGGCAGTGACTGGGTGGTCAACGGCAGCAAGATGTGGATCACCAGCGGGCCGGTGGCGGACATCGCGATCATCTGGGCGCATACCGAGGATGGCATCCAGGGCTTCGTGCTGGAAAAGGGCATGGCCGGGTTCACCACGCAGGAGATCAAGCACAAGATGAGCCTGCGCGCCTCGCTCACCGGTGCGCTGTTCTTCGACAACGTGCGCGTGCCCGACCGCAACCGGCTGCCGAACGTGCAGGGGCTTAAAGGTCCGCTGGGCTGCTTGAACCAGGCCCGATACGGGATCAGCTGGGGCCCGATCGGCGCCGCGGTGGCCTGTCTGGATGAAGCGCTGGCCTACACCAAGCAGCGCGTGCTGTTCGGCCGGCCGGTGGCCGCCACGCAGAGCGCGCAGATCAAGCTGGCCGACATGGCGCGGCGGATCACCACCGCACAGTTGCTGGCATTGCAGCTGGGGCGCCTGAAGGACGCCGGCCAGCTGCAGCCGCAGCAGGTCAGCCTGGCCAAGTGGAACAACTGCCGCATGGCCATCGACATCGCGCGCGAGTGCCGCGACCTGCTCGGCGGCGCCGGCATCACCACCGAGCACGTCGCGATCCGGCACGCGCTCAATCTGGAATCGGTGATTACCTACGAGGGCACCGAGACCGTGCACCAACTGGTGATCGGGCGCGAGCTGACCGGGATCAACGCGTTCTAAGGTCACCTGACCAACGGTCAGGTGCTACGCAGCCAATAGGTGCCGACCATCGGCACGCTGAACCGGTAGGTGCCGACCGTTGGTCGGCACGCGATCACGCACTGTCACACCCCGCCGGCAAACCCGTGCTGGCGCCACGCCTCGTACATCACCACGGCCACGGTATTGGAGAGGTTGAGGCTGCGGTTGTCCGGTTGCATCGGCAGGCGCAGGCGTCGGCCGTGGGGCAGGCTGTCGAGCAGGTCCTGGGGCAGGCCGCGGGTTTCCGGGCCGAACAGGAAGGCATCGCCATCGTCGAATTGCGGGGTGTCGTAACGCACGCTGCCGCGGGTACTCAGCGCGAACAGGCGCTTGGGCGCAATCACCTGCAGGGCGGTCTCAAGGTCTGGATGGACCTGCAGTCGGGCGTACTCGTGATAGTCCAGGCCGGCGCGCTTGAGCTGCTTGTCGCTCAGGTCGAAACCGAGCGGCTCGATCAGGTGCAGCCGCGCGCCGGTATTGGCGCAGAGGCGGATCACATTGCCGGTGTTCGGCGGGATTTCGGGTTGGAACAGGACGACATGGAACGTGGGCGTGGCAGTCATCGGCGAAGTGTACGCCGAGGCTGCGGGGGACCGCAGCTACGGCTTACTGGCGGATCAGGGTCGAGGCGGCGGCAGCAGCGGTTTCCAGCGCCAGGGCCTGCAGATCGGCGGCCGACGGACGCACCTGCAGGGTCGGCAGGTTGATGATCACTTCGTTGGCGACGGCGGTCGCAACTGCAGTGAAGGTAGCGGCGTAACCGCGGTCCTTGCTCTGTTCGGCAGCCAGGGCCTGGCGCTGTTCGGCGGTCGGGCGCACTTCGACGGCGGCCAGCGTGGTGACGCGGCGGGTGGCAGCCAGTTCGGCGCGGTAATCGGCGATCAGGCCGGCGGTCGGGCGGACTTCAACGACGGCCAGGGTCGGGATGCTGCTGGTGCGCTCGACCTCGGCCTGGGCGATCTGGTCGGCCGACGGGCGGACCTGCACGGTCTCCAGGGTGACGATGGCGGGGGCGGCCTGCACCGACGAAGCAAACGCGGAACCGGCGGCGAGGGCGATGGCGATGGCGAGAGTCTTGGTGTTCATGGCGAGGTCCTGTTTAGTGTTGGTGAGCAGTGGTGTGGTAGTAAGGTAGTACACCGATTCGGGGCTTGCAAGAACAATTTCAACTTTCTTGTTTTTGTTCAGCATCCAGTCAGTTTCGGTTTGATCCTTGCTTCCCTTGCCCAGTACCAAGCAGGCCGCGTGCCAACTTTTCGCCGTTGATTTAAAAGGGTTTTCCCCGGTATGACGGTGTCCGCTGTCCGGACAGTTGTCCGCCGCAGGGCCCGCAGGCTGTCCGTTTCGACCCCAATGACTGTTGGCCGATGCCTTTTGCCTGGGCGGCGCGCTAGCATCCGGCTTCACTTTCATGACCAAGGAACCGGAATGACCGTCCAACTTCGACCGCGTGCTGCGCTGCTGGCTGTCGCGCTCTCCGCCGCGCTGGGCTCACTGGCGCCCGCACCGGTCCTCGCCAAGCCGGCCACGGTGGCCAAGGTCGACATTCCGTTCGAGCAGTTCACCCTGCCCAATGGCCTGCGCGTGGTGGTGCACACCGACCGCAAGGCGCCGATCGTGGCCGTCAACATCTGGTACCACGTCGGCAGCAAGGACGAGCCGGCCGGCCGCACCGGCTTCGCGCACCTGTTCGAACACCTGATGTTCCAGGGCAGCGAGAACCACGACGGCGAGTACTTCGAGCCCTTCAAGCAGGTCGGTGTGACCGGCCAGAACGGCACCACCAATACCGACCGCACCAATTACTTCGAGAACGTGCCGACCACCGCGCTGGACATGGCGCTGTGGATGGAGTCCGACCGCATGGGCCATCTGCTCGGCGCGATCGACCAGGCCGCGCTCGACGAACAGCGCGGCGTGGTCCAGAACGAGAAGCGCCAGGGCGAGAACCAGCCGTATGGCCAGGTCTGGGAGAAGCTGACCCGCGCGATGTATCCGGCCGGCCACCCGTACCACCACAGCGTGATCGGCTCGATGAACGATCTCAACGCCGCCTCGCTGGATGACGTGAAGACCTGGTTCCGCACCTGGTACGGCCCGAACAATGCGGTGCTGGTGCTGGCCGGCGACATCGACGTGGCCACCGCGAAGGAAAAGGTCGCCAAGTACTTCGGCGACATCCCGGCCGGCCCGAGCATGGCCCAGCCCAAGGTGGACGTGGCCAAGCGCGAGAAGAGCACGCGCGAAGTGATGACCGACAAGGTGCCGCAGGCGCGCATCTACCGCGCCTGGAACGTGGCGCAGGTCGGCACCACCGACATCGACCAGCTGCAGCTGTTCGCGCAGGTCCTCGGCGGGGCCAAGTCCTCGCGCCTCGATCAGCGCCTGCTGCACCAGGACAAGCTGGTCGACAACATCAGCGCCGGTGCCTACAGCTCGCAGCTGGGCTCCAACTTCGTGATCATGGCCAGCGTCAAGCAGGGCGTTGACCCGGCCAAGGTCGAGGCGATCATCGATGAAGAAGTGAAGCGCCTGGCCAAGGACGGTCCGACCGCCGATGAGCTCAGCCGTGGCAAGACCGCGTTCCGCGCCGGCTTCATCCGCGGCATCGAGCGTATCGGTGGTTTCGGCGGCAAGGCCGATGCGCTGGCCGAGTGCACCGTGTACGAAGGTGACCCGGGGTGCTTCCGCAAATCGCTGGCGACCATCGATGCGGCCACTGCCGCGCAGGTGCGTGATGTCGGTGCCAAGTGGCTGGGCATCGGCGACCACACCATCGTGGTCGAGCCGGGTGCGCGCGTTGCCCTGGCCGAACTGCCGTCGGAAACGCCCAAGCCGTTCACCGTGCCCGCCGTGGACCCCAGCTTCACGACGCTGGCCAAGCAGGTCGACCGCAGCACCGGCGTGCCGCAGACCAAGACTTTCCCGGATCTGAAATTCCCGGCGCTGCACCGCGCCACGCTGAAGAACGGCACCCAGGTGATCCTCGCCGAGCGTCACGACATCCCGGTCGTGCAGTTCAGCTATGAATTCCCGGGCGGCTTCACCGCCGACCAGGGCCGCAAGTCCGGCACCGCCAACTTCACCATGGGGCTGCTGACCGAAGGTGCCGGCAAGCTCGGCGCGCTGCCGTTCGCCGATGCGGCCGATGCGCTGGGCGCCAAGCTCGATGCCTCCGCCTCGCTGGACAGCACCAGCGTGTACCTGTCCGCGCTGAAGGAAAACCTGGCGCCGTCGCTGGCCCTGTATGCCGACATGCTGCGCCAGCCGCGTTTCGACCAAGCCGAGATCGACCGCATCAAGGCCACCTGGATCGCCGGCATCCAGCAGGAAAAGGTGAACCCGAGCGCGGTGGCGATGCGGGTCCTGCCGACGCTGCTGTACGGCGCGGGCCATCCGTATGCGATTCCGTTCACCGGCAGCGGCAATGAAGTGGACATCCAGTCGATGACCCGCGATGACCTGGTCGGCTTCCATCGCGACTGGCTGCGTCCCGAGCAGGGCACGTTGATCGTGGTCGGCGATACCACGCTGAAGGAAATCGTGCCGCTGCTGGAACGCCAGCTGGGTTCGTGGAAGGCCGAAGGCCCGGCGCCGCAGGTCAAGGCTCCGGTCGCCGTGGCACGGCCTGCGCAGTCGCGCGTGTACCTGATCGACCAGCCGGGCGCGGTGCAGGCCAACCTGTTCGCCAGCCAGGTGGTGCCGTCGACCATGGACCCGGGTGCAACCCGCTTCGATATCGCCAATGGCGTGCTGGGCGGTGACTTCACGTCGCGCCTCAACATGAACCTGCGTGAGGACAAGCACTGGTCCTACGGCGCCCGCACCTCCGCCAGCAGCACCCTGGGCCAGCGCCCGTGGATGGCCGTGGCGCCGGTGCAGATCGACAAGACCGCCGAGGCGATGAAGGAGATGCGCAAGGAAATCGCGGAATTCGCCGACGGCACCGAGCCGGCGACCGCCGCGGAAGTCACCCGCATCCGCAACATCCAGAACCTGAGCCTGCCCGGTGCCTATGAAACCGCCAGTGCGGTGATGGGCACCATCAGCGGGATCGTGCGCTACCAGCGTCCGGACGACTATGTGGTCCGGCGCAAGGCCGAGGTCGAAGCGATGACCCCGGCCCAGGTACAGCAGGCCGCGGCCACGCTGGACCCGAACGCACTGACCTGGGTGGTGGTCGGTGACCTCAAGCAGACCGAGGCGCCGGTGCGTGCGCTCAACCTCGGCAAGGTGCAGGTGATCGATGCGGAAGGGAACGCCGTCCAGGCCCCGGCCGCTGCGGTCGCTCCGGCGGCTGCGAAGCCCAAGGCCCGGTGATGCCGACCGCTGGCCGGCCATCGCGCCGGCCAGCACATCGGGTGCCGGGCACTGTCCCGGCACCTGATCACCCCCGATTCAGATGTTTCCCGCACACTCCCTCATGTATTCCAGCCAGGCCTTGTCCATGCGCATTCTGCTTCTGTCCGCCCTGATCCTCAGCGTTTCCGCCTGCACCTGGGTGCCGATCGAGTCGTCCGGGAAGACGGTCCGCGTGCTGCCGGCCGGCCCTGCGCCCAGCGGCTGCCAGAGCAAGGGCGAGGTGGTGGTGACCGTGAAGAGCAAGGTCGCCTTCTACAACCGCAACCCGCTGCGCGTGCAGGAAGAGCTGGAAACCCTGGCCCGCAACGAGGCACCCAGTGCCGGTGCCAATGCCGTGCAGGCCTCGGGCCTGCCTGCCGATGGCAGCCAACGCTTCCTGGCCTTCCAGTGCCCGCCACGCTGAACCCTTCACACCGCGCCCGGACCATACGCCCGGGCGTGAATTCGTAAAGGTGCGGTGAAAGCCGTGCCGGCTTACAATAACGCCCCCTTTGCCTGAGCCTTGGCGCTAACTGATGCTCTTCAAGAATGTCTCGATCGCCGGCTTGGCGCACATCGACGCGCCGCACACGCTGACGTCCAAGGAAATCAACGAACGGCTGAAGCCGACGCTGGATCGCCTTGGCATCCGTACCGATGTGCTCGGCGACATCGCGGGCATCCACGCCCGTCGCCTGTGGGATGCCGACATGCTGGCCTCCGACGCCGCCACGCTGGCCGCCCGCAAGGCACTGGAAGACGCCGGGATCGGCGCCGACAAGATCGGCCTGCTGGTCAACACCTCGGTCAGCCGCGATTACCTGGAGCCGTCCACGGCCAGCATCGTCTCGGGCAACCTGGGCGTCGGCGACGAGTGCATGACCTTCGACGTCGCCAATGCCTGCCTGGCCTTCATCAACGGCATGGACATCGCCGCCCGCATGCTGGAACGCGGCGAGATCGACTATGCGCTGATCGTCGACGGTGAAACCGCCAACCTGGTGTACGAGAAGACCCTCGAGCGCATGGCCCTGCCGGGCGTGACCGCCGATGACTTCCGCAACGAGATGGCCGCCCTGACCCTGGGCTGCGGTGCCGCGGCGATGGTCATGGCGCGCACCGAGCTGGTGCCCGATGCCCCGCGTTACCGCGGTGGCGTGACCCGCTCGGCCACCGAGTGGAACCAGCTGTGCCGCGGCAACCTGGACCGCATGGTCACCGACACCCGCATGCTGCTGATCGAAGGCATCAAGCTGGCACAGAAGACCTTTGTCGCCGCCCGCGAAGCGCTGGGCTGGGCCGTGGAGGAACTGGACCAGTTCGTGATCCACCAGGTCAGCCAGCCGCACACCGCCGCCTTCATCAAGAACTTCGGCATCGACCCGAAGAAGGTGATGACGATCTTCGGCGAGCACGGCAACATCGGCCCGGCCTCGGTGCCGATCGTGCTGAGCAAGCTCAAGCAGCTGGGCAAGCTGAAGAAGGGCGATCGCATCGCGCTGCTCGGCATCGGCTCGGGCCTGAACTGCTCGATGGCCGAAGTGGTCTGGTAAACCACTCGCCGCAGCCTGCTGCGGCGTTGGAATTGAACATCAAGGGCCGGTTCTGCCGGCCCTTTTCACAGGTGCGTTTGCATGCCCCAGCTGCCCGGTTACCCCGCCCATCCGCACCGCTTCGAGGTGCGTCCCGGTCTGTCGATGAACTATCTCGACGAAGGCCCGCGCGATGGCGAGGTGGTGGTGATGGTCCACGGCAACCCGTCGTGGAGCTATTACTGGCGCACCCTGGTGGCCGGGTTGTCGGACAGCTACCGCTGCATCGTGCCGGACCATATCGGCATGGGCCTGTCGGACAAGCCCGATGACGCGCACTACGAGTACACCCTGCAGTCGCGCGTGGACGACCTGGA
Source organism: Stenotrophomonas sp. TWI1183 (assembly GCF_039673115.1). Lineage (NCBI taxonomy): Bacteria > Pseudomonadati > Pseudomonadota > Gammaproteobacteria > Lysobacterales > Lysobacteraceae > Stenotrophomonas > Stenotrophomonas sp. TWI1183. Next base: position 179,286 of record NZ_JBDJKZ010000006.1, on the reverse strand, counting down.
TGCGCTGCTCGCGCACCTGGGCATCACCGGCCCGGTGACCCTGGCCGTGCACGACTGGGGCGGCATGATCGGCTTCGGCTGGGCGCTCTCGCACCATGCCCAGGTCAAGCGCCTGGTGGTGCTCAACACCGCCGCCTTCCCGATGCCGGCCGCAAAGACGATGCCGTGGCAGATCGCGCTGGGCCGCCACTGGAAGGTGGGCGAGTGGATCATCCGCACCTTCAACGCCTTCTCGTCCGGTGCCTCGTGGCTGGGCGTGGAACGGAAGATGCCGGCGGACGTGCGCCGCGCGTACGTGTCGCCGTACAACAGCTATGCCAACCGCATCAGCACCATCCGCTTCATGCAGGACATCCCGCTGTCGCCGGCCGACAAGGCCTGGTCGCTGCTGGAGCGGTCCGGCCAGACGCTGCCCAGCTACGCCGATCGACCGGCCTTCATCGGCTGGGGCCTGCGCGATTTCGTGTTCGACCACCACTTCCTGAAGGGCTTCCAGGCCGCGCTGCCGCAGGCCGAAGTGCATGCCTTCGAGGATGCCGGGCATTACGTGCTGGAAGACAAGCACGAGGTGCTGGTGCCGAAGATCCGCGCGTTCCTGGATCGCAATCCGATCTGATCGGCGTGACGACCAACGGTCGTCACCTACCCATCGTCGATCCGGTAGGTACCGACCGTTGGTCGGTACGCATCTCACGCCGCGATCGGTGCCTGCGGCGGCGCCGGGGAATTCCCGTTGTCATCGGGATGATCATCGTCATTGTCCGCCTCGTCCCGCCAGCGCCAGTCGGCCAGGGTCAGCGCCGGCATGCCGTGCGCCACGCGCGCCTTGTCGCACTGCGGGCTGGCCTTGCCGTACTCCCACGAGGCATCCACCTCACGGCAGACGCTGGGGCGGTTGGGATGGATGCTGCAGCGCGAATACACCCCGATCTCCGCATCCAGCGCCACGCAGTACACCGGCTTGGACAGGGTGCCGCGCATGCACAGCCGGTGCGGGTCCAGCGCCTGGGTGAGCTCGTGCGGGACGCCACCGGGGGTGACCTCGTCGGATTCCATCCAATGGAAGGCCACACGGTATTGGGTGCAGCAGGCGCCGCAGGTGAGGCAGGGATGGGGCATGGGGGCACCGGCTGGAGACGCGTAGAACCACGCCATGCGTGGATGGGTGGGAAGGCCGCGAATTTTCCACGCCAACGGCCGGCGCGCAAGAATTTTCTGCAGCGGCGACAATGAACGGATGAACAGCGCCATCAATATCGCCGCGCGCCTGCCCGAGCTGGCCCGTGAACGCCCCGACCAGATCGCCATCCGCTGCCCCGGCAAGCCCGGGCCCGGCGGCATGGCGCGTTATGACGTCACCCTGGATTACCGCACCCTCAACGCCCGCAGCGACGCGATGGCGGCCGGCCTGGCGGCCCACGGCATCGGCCGCGGCGTGCGCGCGGTGGTCATGGTGCGGCCCTCGCCGGAGTTCTTCCTGCTGATGTTCGCGCTGTTCAAGAACGGTGCGGTCCCGGTGCTGGTCGACCCCGGCATCGACAAGCGCGCGCTGAAACAGTGCCTGGACGAGGCCCAGCCGGAGGCCTTCATCGGCATCGGCCTGGCCCACGTGGCGCGCCTGGTGCTGCGCTGGTGCCGCTCCGCGCGCTTGCTGGTGACCGTCGGCCGCCGCTGGGGCTGGGGTGGCACCACCCTGGCCCGGCTGGAAGCCCAGGGCGCCACGGCGCCCCCTGCGCTGGCCCCGACCGATGGCGAGGATGTCGCCGCGATCCTGTTCACCAGCGGCTCCACCGGCGTGCCCAAGGGCGTGGTCTACCGCCACCGTCATTTCGTCGGCCAGGTCGAGCTGCTGCGCGCCGCCTTCGGGATGGAGCCGGGTGGGGTGGACCTGCCGACCTTCCCGCCATTCGCACTGTTCGATCCGGCGCTGGGGCTGACCTCGGTGATCCCGGACATGGACCCGACCCGTCCGGCCCAGGCCGATCCGCGCAAGCTGCATGACGCGATCACCCGTTTCGGCGTCACCCAGCTGTTCGGTTCGCCGGCGCTGATGCGGGTGCTGGCCGACCATGGCCAGCCGCTGCCCGGCGTGCGCCGGGTCACCTCGGCCGGCGCGCCGGTGCCGCCCGACGTGGTCGCGCGGATCCGCCGCCTGCTGCCCGACGACGCCCAGTTCTGGACACCCTATGGCGCCACCGAGTGCCTGCCCGTCGCGGTGATCGAAGGCCGTGAGCTGGAGAACACCCGCCAGGCCACCGAGGCCGGCGCCGGCACCTGCGTCGGCCGCGTGGTCGCACCCAACGAAGTGCGCATCATCGCCATCGACGACGCACCGCTGCCGGCTTGGTCGCAGGCCCGCGTGCTGGGTACCGGCGAGGTCGGCGAAATCACCGTGGCCGGCCCGACCGCCACCGACAGCTACTTCAACCGCCCGCAGGCCACCGCCGCGGCGAAGATCACCGAGACCCTGGCCGAGGGCAGCACGCGGGTCGTGCACCGGATGGGCGATATCGGCTACTTCGATGCGCAGGGCCGGCTGTGGTTCTGTGGCCGCAAGACCCAGCGCGTGGAAACCGCGCAGGGCCCGCTCTACACCGAGCAGGTCGAGCCGGTGTTCAACGCGCTCGATGGCATCGTCCGCACCGCGCTGGTCGGCGTGGGTGCGCCGGGCCGGCAGGTGCCGGTGCTGTGCTACGAACTGCGGCCCGGTACCGTCGATTCCCCCGCGCTGGTCGAGCGGCTCCGCCGCGAGGCCGCCGCGCACGCGCATACCACGCGCATCGAGCGCTTCCTGCCCCACCCGGGCTTCCCGGTCGACATCCGCCACAACGCCAAGATCGGCCGCGAGAAGCTCGCGGTCTGGGCCACCACGCAACTGGAGCAGCGCGCATGAAGATCCTCGTGACCGGCGGCGGTGGATTCCTCGGCCAGGCCCTGTGCAAGGGCCTGATCGAGCGCGGCCACCAGGTGCTGGCGTTCAACCGGGGCCACTATCCCGCGCTGCAGGCGATGGGGGTGGGCCAGATCCGCGGTGACCTGGCCGATGCGCAGGCGGTGATGCACGCGGTGGCCGGGGTCGATGCGGTCTTCCACAACGGGGCCAAGGCCGGTGCCTGGGGCAGCTATGACAGCTACCACCAGGCCAACGTGGTCGGCACCGACAACGTCATCGCGGCCTGCCGTGCCCACGGCGTCGGCAAGCTGGTCTACACCTCCACGCCCAGCGTGACCCACCGCGCCACCCACCCGGTCGAAGGGCTGGGCGCGGACGAGGTGCCTTACGGCGAGAACTTCCAGGCACCGTACGCGGCCACCAAGGCCATCGCCGAACAGCGCGTGCTGGCGGCCAACGATGCACGCCTGGCCACCATCGCGCTGCGCCCCCGGCTGATCTGGGGCCCGGGCGACCAGCAGCTGGTGCCACGCCTGGCCGAGCGTGCCCGCGCCGGCCGCCTGCGCTTCGTCGGTGACGGCCAGAACAAGGTCGACACCACCTACATCGACAACGCCGCGCTCGCCCACTTCCTGGCCCTGGAGCACCTCGCGCCGGGGGCGGCCTGCGCCGGCAAGGCCTACTTCATTTCCAACGGCGAGCCGCTGCCGATGCGCGAGCTGCTCAACAGGCTGCTGGCCGCGGTGGATGCCCCGCCGGTGACGAAGTCGATCAGCTTCAAGGCGGCGTACCGGATCGGTGCGGTCTGCGAGCGGCTGTGGCCGCTGCTGCGCCTGCGCGGCGAGCCGCCCATGACCCGCTTCCTGGCCGAGCAGCTGTGCACCCCGCACTGGTACAGCATGGAACCGGCGCGCCGCGACTTCGGCTATGTGCCCCGGGTCAGCATCGAAGAAGGGCTGGCCCGGCTGGCATCTTCATCGAACGCACAGGAATCCATCACTCCCTGAACACCGCAGGTTGGTGAACATGGCCCCACGCCAACTCCGGCACGCATCAACGCGAGGGTCGACATGCTGCATTACGCCGTCATCTTTTTTGTCATCGCCATCATCGCGGCGGTACTTGGTTTCTCGGGCATTGCCGGCGCCGCCAGCAACGTCGCCTGGATCCTGTTCGTCGTCTTCCTGATCCTGGCGGTGGTGTCGATGTTCCGCAAGCGGACCTAGTGTCCCGCGCGTCCCACGCCACCTCTCTCCGGCGTGGGACGCGCAGCGGAAACCATGACGGCCTGACATCGGCAACGATGCTCAGGCCGTCGTTGCGACGGAGCTCTGCAGATCGCGCTGATGCGCATGCCGGGCCATCGCCAGCTCCAGCAGCCGCGTGATCAGCGCGGTGTAGTCCAGGCCGCTGGCCGCCCACAGCTTCGGGTACATGCTGATGCGGGTGAAGCCGGGCAGCGTGTTGAGCTCATTGATCACCACCTCACCGGTCGGCGACAGGAACACATCCACCCGGGCCAGGCCGGCACAGTCCAGCGCCTGGTAGGCCTGCACCGCGATGTCCCGGATACGGGCCTGCTCCGCCGCCGTGATCGCCGCCGGCACCACGATGTCCGCACCGTTTTCGCTGATGTACTTGGTGTCGTAGGAATAGAAATCATCGTGCACGACCACCTCGCCACAGACGCTGGCTTCGGGGTGCTCGTTGCCCAGCACCGCGCATTCGATCTCGCGGCCGTTGATCGCCGATTCCACCAGCGCCTTGTGATCGAACGAGAGTGCCAGCGCGAGCGCGGCATGGAATTCCGCTTCGGTGCGCACCTTGCTCACGCCCACCGAGGAGCCCTGGTTGGCCGGCTTCACGAACAGCGGCGTGCCCAGCTCGGCAACCAGCGCGGTGTAATCGGCGCGGGCCGCAGTGACCCGGTTGAAGCAGGCGAACGGCGCCACCGCCAGCCCGGCATCGCGCAGCAGGCGCTTGGCCACGTCCTTGTCCATCGCCACCGCCGAGCCCAGCACGCCGGACCCGACGAAGGGCAGGTTGGCCATGCGCAGCAGGCCCTGCAGCGAGCCATCCTCGCCCAGCGTGCCGTGCACGATCGGGAACACCACGTCGATCTGTTCCAGCGCGGTGGCCGGATCGGTCGGGACCAGCTGCTGGCGCTCCAGGCCCGGCCGCACCGCCACCGCATTGCCCGAGCGGTGCAATGCGATCCGTGCCGGATCGCCCGCGTTGAGCAGGAAGTCATGCGGGTCGCTGAGGTGCCACTGGCCCTGCTTGTCGATGCCGATCAGGCTGACCTCGAAACGCTCCTTGTCCAAGGCATCGAGAATGTTCTTCGCCGACTGCAGCGAAACCTCGTGCTCGGCCGACCGGCCGCCGAAGATGATGCCTACCCGGGTCTTGCCCATGCCTGTTGCCGCTCCTGCTGCTGTGTTGGGCGCCATAGCATGAACCAAGTCGATGCCCGGCAAAAACCCTCTGCCGTGTCGTCGCGCTCGCCGCCCGTCGTTCAAGGGGGCGCGGTAGAATGCGCTGATGGCCCGTTCCCTGCTCTCTTCCCTCAAGCCGCTGGCCGGCAATGCGCTGCAGCTCACGCTCAACCGCGCGCTGGCGCTGGACCCGGACACCCGCAGCGCGCTGGCCGCGCTGGATGGCCGCCACATCGCCCTGACCCTGGAATCGCCCGCGCTGGCGATGCGGATCGGGGTGGACGGTGAACGCCTCACGGTCGGTCCGGTCGATCCGCAGCAGGAGCCGGACCTGGCCGTGCGCAGCACGCTGGGCGGGGTGCTGGCCCAGTTGCCGTTCCTGGCCAACGCACGCCGTGGCGGTGATGCGCCGGCCGGGCGGGTCAAGGTCTCCGGCGATGCCGAGCTGGCCCGCCGCCTGCAGCAGCTGGCGACGCGTTTCGATCCGGACTGGCAGCAGCCGTTCGTGCGCGTGTTCGGCGAGGTGATGGGCGTGCAGATCGCCAACGCCCTGCGCTCGGCCCTGCAGCACGCCCGCCGCGGCGCGTCCGACCTGGCGCACAGCGCCGCTGAATTTGTCACCGAGGAGTCGCGCGACGTGGTACCGCGAGCAGAACTGGATGCCTTCCACGACGATGTGGACGTGATGCGTGATGACGTCGAACGCTTGGCCGTGCGCGTGCAGCGCCTGCGGCAGGTGGGCGCATGAAGGCGATCTTCCGGGCCAGCCGCATCGGCCGCATCATCCTGCGCTACCGCCTCGACGATCTGCTCCAGGGCACCCCGGCCGAGCGCTGGCTGCGCCTGGCCAAGCCGTTCGTGCCGCGTGCCTCGGCCGACATCGCCGCACAGTCGCGCGGGGCCCGCCTGCGCCTGGCGCTGCAGGACCTCGGCCCGATCTTCGTCAAGTTCGGGCAGATCCTCTCCACCCGCCGTGACCTGATCCCGGCCGATGTGGCCAACGAACTCACCCTGCTGCAGGACCGGGTCAAGCCGTTCGACGGCGCCACCGCGCAGGCCATCGTCGAGCGCGCGCTCGGCCGCCCGGTCAGCGAAGCGTTCGCCAGCTTCGACCTGCAGCCGCTCGCCTCGGCCTCGATCGCACAGGTGCACGCGGCCACGCTCGCCGACGGCCGCCAGGTGGTGGTCAAGGTGCTGCGCCCGGACATCGAAAAACAGATCGACGCGGACATCGCGCTGCTGAAGTCGGCCGCCGCGCTGATCGAGCGCGCGCACCCGCGCGCCGACAAGATCCGCCCGCGCGAAGTGGTCGCCGAGGTCGAGAACACCCTGGCCGCCGAACTGGACCTGCAGCGCGAAGGCGCCAATGCCAGCGTGCTGCGCCGCAACTGGATCGACTCGGACGATCTGTACGTACCGGAAGTGATCTGGAGCCACACCGCCGAGCGCGCGCTGACCCTGGAACGCGTGTGGGGCATTCCGTCGGATGACATCGTCGCGCTGGACAAGGCCGGCATCGACCGCAAGGCGCTGGCCGCCAAGGGCGTGCGGGTGTTCTACACCCAGGTGTTCCGCGACAATTTCTTCCACGCCGATGCGCACGCCGGCAACATCTGGGTCGACACCGATCCGGCGCGGCGCGACAACCCGCGCTTCATCGCGCTGGACTTCGGCATCATGGGCCAGCTCTCCGAAGAAGATCAGTACTACCTGGCCGAGAACTTCATGGCCATCTTCAACAAGGATTACCGGCGCATGGCCGCGCTCCATGTCGAAGCCGGCTGGATGCCCAACAACGTGCGCATCGATGAACTCGAAGCGGCCGCGCGTTCGGTGTGCGAACCCTATTTCACCCGCCCGCTGTCGCAGATCTCGCTGGCCGAGGTGCTGATCAAGCTGTTCCGGGTGGCCCAGCGCTACGAGCTCACGTTGCAGCCGCAGCTGATCCTGCTGCAGAAGACCCTGCTCAACATCGAAGGCGTCGGCCGTCAGCTCGATCCCGAGCTGGACATCTGGGCGGTCGCGCGGCCGGTGCTGGAACGCATCCTGCGCGAGCGCTACAGCCCGCGCCGCGTGCTCAAGGAAGTGCGCAAGCGCCTGCCCGAGATCATGACGCATACGCCGGACATGCCGCGCCTGGTCCACGCCTGGCTGCGCCAGCAGGTGGAAGGCGACCACGAACTGTCGATGCGCTCGCGCGATCTGGCGGCGCTGAATGTCAGCGTGCAGAAACTGCAGAAGCGCGCGGTGGCCGCGATCGCCGGCGTCGGCCTGATGATCGTCGCCGCGGTGCTGTATGGCCTGCAGCCGGGCGGCTGGTACTTCGACGATGCGCCGGTGTGGAGCTGGGTGACCGGCGCGGCGGGCGTGTTCTCGCTGGCCAGTGCCTGGTGGCGCCGATGAGCGCCCTCGAGCTGCAGGCAGAGGCCCTCGCCGAGCCGCCCGTGGCGCTTTCTCCCCTGCAGCTTCTGTACCTGGACGACCAGCTTGCCGTGGTCAACAAGCCCGCCGGGCTGATGGTCCACGACAGCAAGCTCGCCCGGGGCGAAGACGACTTCCTCGCCGACCGCCTGCGCGAACAGCTCGGCAAGCCGATCTTCCTCGTCCACCGCCTGGACCGCGCCACCAGCGGCTGCCTGCTGCTTGCCTTCGATCGTGAAAGCGCCAGCGTGCTCGGCAAATCGCTGATGGGCGGCGACGTCACCAAGGATTACCTCGCGATCTGCCGCGGCTGGCCGGCCGAAGACGCCTTCACCGTCGACCACGACCTCGATGGCGGCCCTGGCAAACCGGTCAAGAAGCAGGCGATCACCCACTTCCAGCGCGTCGCCGTGGGCGAGATCGCCATACCGATCGGCGAGTTCGAGACCTCACGCTACGCCCTGCTGCGCTGCCAGCCGCAGACCGGCCGCTTCCGTCAGATCCGCCGCCACCTCAAGCACCTCTCGCATCACCTGATCGGCGACACCAGCCACGGCGATGGCCGCCACAACCGCAGCTTCCGCATGCAGGGCATCCACCGCATGCTCCTGCACGCCGAGCGCCTGCGCTTCCCGCATCCGGATGGCACGCCGATGGACATCAGCGCGCCGGTGGACGGCGAATTCCGCAAGGCGATGGATCTGTTTGGCTGGGAACTCGCCTGACGCCTGATGCCGCGCGATAGCCGACCAGCGGTCGGCCCTACCGGTTACTTCCTGGCGGGCGCGGCCGCCGGCGCCGGCTCATTCACGATCGCCTCCAGGTCCTTCTGCAGATCCACGAACAGCGGCTGCATCTTGGCCTGGATCGCCACCATCACGTTCTGCATCAGCGCCGGCGTCTTGTCCAACAGACTCTGCCCGGCCGAGCTCTCGTAGAACTCGGCCATCGCCAGCACGTCTTCCTTGCTGAAGGTCTGCTTGTACAGATCCACGTACATCGGCCGCAGCTCCTTCCAGGACAGCGCCTGGCGCACCGTCTGGCTGGTCCGCTGCTCGATCCGCTGCAGCTGCGCCTGCTGCGTCGCGTCCAGCTGACGCTGCTGCGCCACCTGCTGGAACTGCTGGCGCTGCATCGCCTCGATCTGCGGCAGCATCGTATCGAGCATGCTCTGCGCCCGCGACGCGGCCAGCAGCCGGTTGATGTCGGCATCCGACGGCGGTGCGGCCAGGGCCGGCGCGATCGCGGCCAGGCCCAGGACCAGGGCCAAAGTGAGGCGGCTCAGGCCGCGGCGGGCCATCGGGCGGATCAGGGACATGGCGGAGCATCCTGCGTTGCGTGGACTGCGGAGAATACCTGCGATGCCGTCATCAGGCCGTAATTGAGGACGTTATCGACGATATCCACGCACGTTGCAGTCCCCCGGCCGGCGGGTCCTCCCCTTACAATGCCGCCCATGGGCAACGGGCCAGTCACCATCAGCGCGCACCTGACGATTCCGGACACGGAACTCGTCGAGCGGTTCGTGCGCGCCAGTGGCGCCGGTGGCCAGAACGTCAACAAGGTCTCCACCGCCGTCGAACTGCGCTTCGACGTGGCCGGCTCGCCTTCGTTGCCCGAGCCGTTGCGCGCGCGCCTGCTGGCCCGCCGCGACCGGCGCATGACCGGCGAAGGCGTGCTGGTCATCGATGCACAGCGTTTCCGAACCCAGGACCGTAACCGCGAGGACGCGCGCGATCGACTGGCCGCCTTCATCCAGGCGGGGCTGAGCGTGCCCAAGGCACGCGTGGCCACCAAGCCGACCTACGGGTCGAAACTGCGTCGTCTGGACGCCAAAAAGGGGCGCGCGCAGATCAAGCGCGGGCGCACCACACGCAATTGGGAGTGATTGCTTGAACAACCGAAGTCCGTTGTTGCCGGTGGTTCCGCCGAACATGCCGCAGGTCAAACCGAACCGCTTCCTCCGCTGGCTGGCCCGCTGCACGCTGCGCCTGGGCGGCTGGAAAGTGACCGGGACCCTGCCCGATGTGCCCAAAGTGGTGTTCATCATCGCCCCGCATTCGTCCAACTGGGACGGCTTCTGGGGCATGGCGGCCAAGATCGCGCTGGGCATGCAGGTCAAGGTGCTGGGCAAGGCCTCGCTGTTCTGGTGGCCGCTGGGCCCCCTGCTGCGCAGGCTCGGCGTCATCCCGCTGGACCGCAGTTCGCCGCAGGGCACCGTCGAGCAGGCGGTCAGCCTGATCCGCGGCTCGGACCGCCTGTGGTACGCGATCACCCCGGAGGGCACGCGCAAGGCCGTGCAGCACTGGAAGGCCGGGTTCCTCAAGATCGCGCGGATGGCCGACGTGCCGGTGCTGGCCGCCTATTTCCACTACCCGGAAAAGACCATCGGCATCGGCCCGCTGTTCCATCCCACCGGCAACGACGCGGCCGACATGGCCGCGATCCGCGAGTACTACCGGCCCTGGCAGGGCAAGACCCGCGGCACCGTCTGAGCGCCGCCGGGCGGGCCGGACGGGGTAGCCCCCACGGCCCGCACAGCCACGCGCCACGACCGGCACATGCCGCCTGCGGGCTTTGGGAGTAGGGTGATCGGCTGCGGGATTTTCCGTCCCGCGCCCTCATCCAAGGAGCCCGTTTCATGTCGCGTACCGTAGTTTTGGCCGCTGCCATCAGCCTGGCGCTGGCGGCCTGTTCCGGCAAGGAGTCCACCCCCGTGACCGATACCCAGCCCGCCCCGACCCAGCAGCCGGCGGATGCGTCCGCCAACCCCCTGTTGAGCGCCAGCACGCTGCCGTTCCAGGCGCCGCCGTTCGACAGGATCAAGGACAGCGACTACCTGCCGGCCTTCAACGAAGGCATGAAGCAGCACCTGGCTGAAGTCCGCAAGATCGCCGACAACCCGGAGCCGGCCACCTTCGACAACACCATCGAAGCGCTGGAGCGCAGCGGCGAGACCCTGACCCGCGTGTCGCGCATCTTCTTCGGCCTGGTCCAGGCCGACACCAACGATGCACGCCAGAAGGTGCAGGAAGAAGTCGCCCCGAAGCTGGCCGAGCACCAGGACGAGATCAACCTCGACCCGAAGCTGTTCGCCCGCATCAAGACCATCTACGACCAGCGCGACGCGCTGGGCCTGGACCCGGTGCAGAAGCGCCTGGTCGAGCGTGACTACCAGGAGTTCGTGCGCGCCGGCGCGCAGTTGAACGATGCCGACAAGGCCTCGCTGCGCAAGCTCAACGTGGAAGAAACCACGCTGGCCACGCAGTTCCACACCCGCCTGGTCGCCGCGACCGCCGCCGGTGCCGTGGTCGTCGATGACAAGGCCAAGCTGGCCGGCCTGGACGAGGATGCGATCAACACCGCCGCCACCGATGCCAAGGCCCGCAACCTCGAGGGCAAGTATCTGCTGCCGCTGCAGAACACCACCCAGCAGCCGGTGCTCGGTTCGCTGAGCGACCGCGAGCAGCGCGCTGCCGTGCTCAAGGCCTCGGAGACCCGTGCCGAAAAGGGCGACGCCAACGACACCCGCGAGACCATCCAGCGCCTGGCCCAGCTGCGCGCGCAGAAGGCCAAGCTGCTTGGCTTCGAGAACTATGCCGCCTACAGCCTGGCCGACCAGATGGCCAAGACCCCGGCCGCTGCGCTCAAGCTGCTGACCGACACCGTGCCGGCCGCCACCGCCAAGGCGCGTGGCGAGATCAGCGAAATGCAGAAGGTGATCGACGCGCAGAAGGGCGGCTTCAAGCTCGCTGCCTCCGATTGGGACTTCTACGCCGAACAGGTGCGCAAGGCGCAGTACGACCTGGACGAATCGCAGATCAAGCCGTACTTCGAGATGGACAACGTGCTGCAGAACGGCGTCTTCTACGCCGCCACGCAGCTGTACGGCATCACCTTCAAGCCGCGTACCGACATCCCGACCTACCACCCGGACATGAAGGTCTACGAAGTGTTCGACAAGGACGGTACCTCGCTGGCCCTGTTCTACACCGACTACTTCAAGCGTGACAGCAAGTCCGGTGGCGCCTGGATGGACGTGTTCGTCGAACAGGACGGCCTGACCGGTGCCAAGCCGGTGGTCTACAACGTGTGCAACTTCACCAAGCCCGCCGCCGGCCAGCCCGCGCTGCTGAGCTTCGATGACGTGACCACGATGTTCCATGAGTTCGGCCATGCGCTGCACGGCATGTTCTCGAAGGTGAAGTACCCGTCCATCGCCGGTACCAGCACCTCGCGCGACTTCGTCGAGTTCCCCTCGCAGTTCAACGAGCATTGGGCGCTGGACCCGAAGGTCTTCGCCAACTACGCCAAGAACTACAAGACCGGCGAGCCGATGCCGCAGGCGCTGGTCGACAAGATCCTCAAGGCGCGCACCTTCAACCAGGGCTATGCGACCACCGAGTACCTCTCGGCCGCACTGCTCGACCTGGCCTGGCACACCCAGCCGGCCGACGCCAAGCTGCAGGACGTCGCTCCGTTTGAAGCGGCCGCGCTGAAGAAGTTCAAGGTCGACCTGCCGCAGGTGCCGCCGCGCTACCGCACCAGCTACTTCGATCACATCTGGGGTGGCGGGTATTCGTCCGGCTATTACGCCTACTTCTGGGCCGAAGTGCTCGACCATGACGCTTTCGAGTGGTTCAAGGAGAACGGCGGCCTGACCCCGGAGAACGGCCAGGTGTTCCGCGACAAGATCCTCTCCCGCGGCAACAGCGTGGAGCTGGCCGATCTGTACCGCGAGTTCCGCGGCAAGAATCCGTCCGTGGAACCGCTGCTGGTCAATCGTGGCCTGAAGTAATCGCGGCATCCCGGTAGGTACCGACCGTTGGTCGGTACGCCGGTGACTGGCCGATACGCCTGCCACTGGCACACGCTGAAACGAAAACGGCAGGGGAAACCCTGCCGTTTTTTTTGGTTGCGGCTCCGCTGGGGCGGGCGCTGGGCCCCTATACCCTTTCCGGCGAATGTCCTCCGGCGTCGGCCTGCGGCCGCCCCCTCCCCCTTTATTTCGCCTCCACGGGCATAGGGGCCCAGCGCCCGCCCCACCGACCCCGCGCCTCACGTCCCCACGTGCACGCCTTCGGCGATCTCACTGCACCCCAGGTGATCCAGCGCGATCTCCAGCGCGTGCATGTAGCTCTGCGCGCAGTACCCGCGCGCCACGCCGATGCGCTGGCCCACATCCGCCGGCAGGCACGCCTCCGGGGCGCGCGCATCGTCGTCGTGCACTTCCACATAGGCGTTGTGCAGATGCGGCAGCAGACGCTGCAGGCGGGCGCTGTCCACGCACGCACCGGGATCGAGCAGGGTGACTTCGCCGCGGCTGTGATCGGCCACGCGCAGGGCGTCCAGCAGCTCCTGCTCCGAGCCACAGGCGCGTATCGCCACCGTGGTGCCTGCATCGATCGCGCGGTGCACCAGGGATTTGAGAACGAGCGGAGGCAGCGGCTGCGCGGTACGGATCAGCTGCCCGGCCGCTTCCGGCCCACGGATGATGAAGATCGACATGGCTCAGCCCTCCACGGCCTGCAGGCGATGGGCGGCGATCGCCAACGACAGGCGACACGCATCCTGGCGGCCGCTGCTGCACACCACCCGCGCGGCCGGGGCATGCTGCGGATGCAGGTGCTCGTCCAGCGCGTCGTCGTCGTTGCTGGCCATCTCGATGTACGGCGCCGGCAGGTCCTCCAGCGCGGTGCGCAGCGCTTGGCCATAACGGGCCCATTGCGGTGCATCGACCGCCGCGGTGGCGATCAGGACCAGCGCCGGGCGGCTGCGCTGGGCACGCTGCAGGCAGCGCACCAGGGCCGGCAGGGAGTCGCAGTCGCGGCAGGCCAGGCGGTGCCCGGCGACCCGCGCAGGCAGCGGCGACGCGTCCGGCACGGCGTTCGACGGTGTATGCCGGATCAGCAGGATGGTCATGGAGCGTCTCTTCGAAGCGCCCTTCGGCGCGGTGTCGCCACGATGCGGCCGCGCCCCGTAAAACCGCGATGCCGACCCGGCCGGCCCGGCGTAAACAGTGCGTAGCTTTTTCGGACCCGGCCAGGGAACTTGCCCGGCTCCCGTCCGGTCACAGCCACACACTCCCTGGAGCGCCCGTATGGACACCCCCGCCGCCGCCTCGGCCCCCGCCGACCACCGCCTGCTGCGCTGGCTCAAGAAAGAAGCCCTGCCGCTGCTGGTCATGCTCGGCCTGCTCGCCGCGGCGCGCGACACCCTGGCCAACCACTACCAGGTCCCCAGCGGCTCGATGCAGCACACGCTGATGCCCGGCGACCGGGTGGTGGTGGACATGCGCGCCTATGGCGTGCGCCTGCCGTTCACCTCGGTGGAGCTGCTGCACACCGGCCAGCCGCAGCGCGGTGACGTGGCGGTATTCGATTCGCCGCAGGACGGCACCCGCCTGATCAAGCGCATCGCGGCGGTCGGCGGGGATCGGGTCGAGCTGCACGACGGCCACTTGAGCATCAACGGCCATCCGCTGGCCCAGGCCGGCGTCGGCGAAATCGAAGACTTCGGCCAACATCTGGCGCAGCTGGATCTGGGCCAGGGCGGCGGGCCCGACATTACCGGGCTGACCGTCCCGGCGGGCGAGGTGCTGATGCTCGGCGACCACCGCGGCAACAGCGCCGACGGCCGCTTCTTCGGCCTGGTCCAGGCGAGCGCGCTGTATGGCAAGGCCTCGCACGTCTACTACCGCCGCGGCGAAGGCCTGACCTGGAAGGCGCTGTGATCCCGGCCACAATCTGAATCGATATCTGGATCATCTCGATCCAGACCTATCAGGTTATGGATCGACCTGTCCGCGCTGCCTATCCTGAGCGCTGACTCCTCGCTCCGGCCCGTCCACGCGGGCCTTACCGGCATGAATGGCGACACCGCAGCGGTCCCCGACCGCAGCCCCCCGACCACCACCGCAGCGCCGGCCGGCGACCAGATCCATCAGGGCACCCCGGCCTTCCGGCGCACGGCGGCCGCGCTGTTCCTGGCCGGCTTCTCCACCTTCGGGCTGCTCTACACGGTGCAGCCGCTGCTGCCCGAATTCAGTCGCCACTTCGGTGTCTCCGCGGCCAACAGTGCGCTGACCCTGTCGCTGACCACCGGTCTGCTGGCGGTCTCCATGCTGATCGCGGGATGGATCTCCGACCGCATCGGGCGCCGCAGCGTGATGGTCGCAGCGCTGCTGGCGTCCAGCGTGTTGTCCGTCGCCACGGCGATGGTGGATGACTGGACCACGCTGCTGGTGCTGCGCACGCTGCTCGGCATCGCGCTCAGTGGCGTACCGGCGGTGGGCATGACCTACCTCGCCGAAGAAATGGACAGCCGCGCGCTGGGCCTGGCGATGGGCCTGTACATCGGCGGCAACGCGATCGGGGGCATGAGCGGTCGCCTCATCGCGGGCATCGTGGCCGACCACTGGGGCTGGCGCTGGGGCATCGGCGTGGTGTCGCTGATCGCGCTGCTCAGTACCGTGCTGCTGTGGATCCAGCTGCCGCCGTCGCGCCACTTCCAGAGCCGCCGTGGCGGCCTGCGCGAACTGCCCGCGCGCTGGCGCAGACTGTTCGGCGATCCCGGCCTGCCGTGGTTGTTCGCCACCGCCTTCGTGTTGATGGGCGTGTTCGTCACCCTCTACAACTATCTCGGTTTCCACCTGCTGGCGCCGCCCTACGGCCTCAGCCAGACCGTGGTCGGCCTGATTTTCAGCGTGTACCTGATCGGCACCTTCAGCTCGGCCTGGATGGGGCAGCAGGCCAATCGCCATGGCCGCAGCCGCGTGCTGGCGATCTGCTATGGCCTGATCGCGCTGGGCATCGTGCTGCTGGCGATGCCGTGGCTGGGCTGCATGGCCGCCGGCATCGCGCTGGTGACGTTCGGCTTCTTCGGCGGTCACTCGGTGGCCAGTAGTTGGGTCGGCAGCCGCGCCGGTGCGATGCGGGCCGAAGCATCCGCCCTGTACCTGTTCGCCTACTACCTGGGCTCCAGCGTGGCCGGCGTGCTCGGCGGCGTGTTCTACACGCACTGGGATTGGCTGGGCGTGTGCGGCTTCGTCGGCGTACTGACCGTGGCCGGTGGCGTGATCGCCTGGCGCCTGGGGCAACGCGTGCAACCGGGCACCGCCGCGCTCGCGCTCAGCCGCTGACACCCTGCAGCAGACGGGTGAAGTGCCCGATCAACGGCGACGCCGCACCCCGCCGACAGGCGACGTGCACTTCTGAACTGGCGGCACGATCACTGAGCGCGACGAAGCGCGCCCCGTCCACCTGGATATGGCTGCACGAGGCGGGCAGTACCGTCACGCCCAGGCCTGAAGCCGCCAGGCTGATCAGCGTCGAGGCTTCCCCGGCTTCCTGCACGATGCGCGGCGTGAAGCCGGCGCTGCGGCACAACGCGATGAAATGATCGTGGATGCCCGCGCCGACCTCGCGCAGGAAACCGACGAACGGCTCATGCGCGAACAGCCGCAGCGCCACCGCCGCATCGGTGGGCAGATCACGCACCAGCGGATGCTGGTCGTGCACCACCAGCGCCAGCGGATCACTGAACAGTTTGCGTGACATCAGCGGCGCGGGCAGGGCACGTTTGCGGATCAACCCGACATCCAGTTCGCCGGCCATCAGCGCATCGATCTGCTGCAGGGTGTTCATCTCGCGCAGCTTCAACTGCACCTGCGGGAACTGCTGGCGGTAGGCGAAGATCGCACGCGGAATCTGCGTGGACAGCGGCGTCGCCCGGGTCAGCCCGATACGCAGCTCACCGGTTTCCCCGCGCTGCGCGCGCTGGGTCAGATCGATCGCGGTATCCACCCGCGCCAGCACCTCACGCGCCTGTTCCTGCAGCACGCGCCCGGCGTCGGTGAGTTCCACGCGGCGGTTCGCACGCAGGAACAACCGCGCGCCGAGCAGCGTTTCCAGCTGACGGATCTGCTGGCTGAGCGGTGGCTGCGACATCCCCAGCCGCTCGGCCGCCCGGCCGAAGTGCAGCGTCTCGGCGACGGCCAGGAAGTAGCGCAGGTGGCGGAGTTCGATGGACATGGGGGGATTATGACGCCGGTGGCGCAGGACGCCCCAAGAAAACCGTGTGCAGGCGCAGAAAGGACAAGCTGCCGTTGGACCCCTCGCCACCCGATGATCAACAGAAAGTCATTTCATTAATCTTTCATCCTCCGTTCAGTTATGTTATGAAGGCATCCAAATGAGCAGAAATAGTGGATCAGGATGACCCGCACTCGCCTTTTTGCATGCACTTCTTCCGCCGTAATGGCCTCCCTGCTTCTGTTCGCCGTAACGCCCGTGTCGAGAGCTGACAACGAGGGGTCGGACGAAGAAAATCCACCGTCCAGCCTCGAGCGAATCAACGTCATTCGACAGAGGGAGCGCCCTGGCGTTATCTGGTCATTAGGACCCAACTTCGATTTCAGAAACCTGGTCAGTCCGCCGCCGACGTTCAGCTATACGGCACCGGAGCAAGAGACCGATGAACGTACCGACGATTGCAATGAGGGCCAGCCAGGACGGCAATCGGCAGGAAATCCGGTGGTGTTATACACGGGGAACAAGGTCGAACCGGAGACGGATTTCCAAGCCGCTGGCGAAATGGGGCTTTTTCTTAGGCGGGTCTACAATCACCATTGGAGCGCTGCCGGCATATTCGGCAATCACTGGCTCAGCAATTTCGACTATTCGCTGGTCTTCACACAAGGTCAGGATATCGCCTGGGCCCAGCGACCGGATGGCAGTCGAGTTAAATTCCTGCATGACGTAGCAACCAGTCGCTGGTACGAAGATCGTGCCCAGCCGGTCGCCTACATCATCCGAAGGGCAGATGGCCAGATCGAGCTGCACGCAGATGATCGTAGCGTGGAAATCTACAACGCCGAAGGCTTCATAACCCAGCGTAAGAATGAGCAAGGTGTTAAATGGGACTTCGTATATGCCAATCGGTACCTGCAGAAGGTAACGCACTCGTCAGGGCGTACCGTCCAGTTCACCTGGACCAACGGACAGCTGACGCAAGTGACCGACCCGGCTGGCGCAGTCTATCGCTATGCGTATACCAGCAATGCGCTGGCCAGCGGTCGCGGTCGCCTGGCCACCACCACGTTGCCTGGTACGCCAGCGACAACCATTCAATACCACTATGAAGACGCCCGCTATCCGGGGGGATTGACGGGAAAATCATTCAACGGCGTCAGGTACTCGTCCTTTGCCTATGACGGGCAGCGTCGCGCGATCAGCACGCAACATGCGGGTGGCATCGAGCGCTACCAGTTCAGCTATGCGGTACAGGCCACCGAACCTGTATTGCCACCTCCACCTCCCATCTATCCGGGCGGTCAGCAGCCAAGCGATGTGCTCTATATATGCGGAGATATGCAATTCTCCGCCTTGCTCTGCATGGCCAATGGCAACGCTGTCGCCAATGGAGCCTCTGCAGGAGGCAGCACAATCCACCTGAGCACTGCGACGGGCGGCACGCGTGCCCGGCCAGTAAAAAGTTCAGTCACGGTCACCAACCCGCTGGGAAGAAAGACAACGTACACCTACGAGGATGGAAAGGCCGTTTCTGTAGCAGGCGACCCTTCTCCGCGGTGTGCAGCGAGTTACAAGGAAATGACCTATGACGCCAATGGCTACCCGAAATTGGTGTTCGACTTTCAAGACGTCGCCACCCTCTTCGATTACGACGCGTATGGCCGCCTGCTGAAAAAGGTTGAGGCGTCGGGAACAACATCTGAACGGACGACGCGGCTGGTGTGGAACGATCAGCATCGGCTGGTGAAGGAGATACTGGAGGGCGTCAAGGAGGTCCAATACACCTATGACACCAGAGGCAACATCAGCTCAACCACGGAGCGGAACCTGGGCAGTCATGGAACACCCAATCAATCGCGCACGATCAACGTCGCCTACACCTATCACGGAAATGGCCTGAAAGCTTCCGTAAAAATTGACGGGCCGCTGGCAAACGACGACGTGACCTACGCCTTCAACGCGCAGGGCAACCTCATCAGCACAACCAACGGTCTGGGTCACAAAACTACCTATGCGGACCACACCGGACTGGGCGTTCCCCGGCGCGTGACCGGTGCGAATGGCGACGTGCAGGAGTTGACCTTCGATGCGCGTGGTCGTCCGGTACAAAGCAGATCCAGCGTTGGCAGCGGCTGGGCAACGACCTCATATACCTATGATGCCGCAGGCAACGTCGCGAGCTTGACAGAGCCGCAAGGGATCACCACCCGGAATGACTACGACGCTGGGCGCCGGCTGCTGAGGCAATCGCGCCCAATCGCAGGCGGTGCGTACCAGTGGACGAATCTCACTTATGACGCTGCATCCAATGTTGTGAGAAGAGAGATCCGCCAAACAGACTATCCGAGTGATAGTGCTGTTACGGGCTACGTCGACGCGCTGACCCACGATGGACAATGGAACTGGTACCTGTCCGGCTGGGCGTGCTCGACCGGCTCCAGGTCGTCCATTGAAGTACATGCCTATGCGGACAACGTTGCTTTGCTGGGTACTGCCATTGGGAATCAAGCGAGCGACGCATCCATCGCGAACGCATGCCAGACCACGGCTACACAGTATCGGTACAGGATTCCTTTGACACTGGCTAATCGGCAGCAGCATGGCGGTCGTCTTGTCTTTGCCCATGGGCAATCACCTAAAGGTGCGGCCTACAACCAGCAGCTGGCGAACTCCGGTGCATTCACCATTCCTCGAGCGGGTGTCAAAGGCGAGATTACCGGGGTCTCCAGTGATGGAAATTGGAACTACGCGGTCGATGGCTGGGCTTGTTCAGTGGGAATGAATCAATCCATCGCGGTTGAAGCCTATGCAGGTGGCCCGCCTGGTCAAGGAGTACATCTGGTGAGCGGCTGGGCAAATCGTGCATCAGATGGCGCCATCTCGAATGCCTGCGAAACCAGTGCCAGCGCGTATCGCTTCAGCCTTCCTCTAGGTGAAGCGCAGCGGCGAATGCATGGGAACCGGCCGATTCATGTGCAGGGCATTTCTCCTGTTGGGGGGACGAACGGCTCACTTGGTCGATCCGGAAGCGTCGCAGTTCCTCCAATGACATTCGCCTCGTCGGCTGTGGAGTTCAGAACACCCGACGCTGCCATCAACAGCGGAGACAGCGTGGCGATCACGATCACCTTCCGAAATACCGGAAATGTGATATGGCGTCCAGGAGAGGTCGTCCTTCGTTGGGGAGACGGATGGATGCACAGCGAACGTCCCTTGGCTTCAGCAGTGCCGCCTGGCGCAAATGCCACGTTCACCATTCAAGTCACACCCGTCCACCTGCAGGAGGGGATGGCGGATGTCGTCTACTACGCACAGATGTCTAGCGGAGGCGCCGCATTTGGTGCTCAGTCCAGCGGCGTTGTGAGTGTCTATCGGTTACCGCTATGCAACCCGGTATGCGAGATCAGCCTGCTTGGCAATGAGGCACGCACTGACTATCTAGCCGGAGGGGCGCTCTGATGTCGGCATTGCTGATCACTGTGATGGCGCTCAATACCGTAGTTGTCAGCGTTGACTACGAGTACGACGAACTTGGTCGTCTGATTGCAGAGCGTGGTAATCAAGGCCAGAACGTTCGTTATGGCTACGACATGGAGGGCCGACTGCTGCAGGTGACTGACTCACAGAATCGCATCACTCGCATGGAGTACGATCCCCTGGGAAGGCTGACCAAGCAAATTGACGCGGCAGGCGGAGTGACGAGCTTGACCTATGACAAGGGGGATCGCGTCACCAGCGTCAATGATCCACGCAATCTGCTGACTACATACGAGTACGACGGATTTGGTCAGCTTTGGAAGCAGAGCAGCCCTGACACGGGGGTGACGAGTCATCAGTACGCCGCCAGCGGCCTGCGGACAACCACCACGCGTGGTGATGGCAGCTTGACGTCCTTTGCGCATGACGGATTGGGGCGGCCGATCACGGTCAATTCCGATGGTCAGCAGCAAAGTTATAGCTACGACTGGTGCAGCTGGGGGCTGGGGAGACTTTGTGGATTGAGTGCACAGGGCACCGATACCCACTTCGCGTACAGCCCTTCGGGTGAGATCCTCATCAGACGCGACTGGATCGTCACTGGTGGAGTAACGACTGATCACAGTACCTATTACGGTTTCGATGCAATTGGAAGGCCGAACAAGATAACGTATCCCAACGGCAACTTCGTTGACTACGGATACGATTCCGGCGGGCAGCTTGGTTCAATGTCTGTCACCATCAATGGTGTCACCAAGCCGGTGATCACAGCTGCGGACTACAAGGCCAGCGGCGCTCGCAGCAGGCTCGCTTACGGCAACGGCCTTGTACGGGGATATAGTCACGATCTGGACGGCCGCCTCACCGCCATGTCTGTACGACGGGCGGACAACACCGCACTGAGCGCCTGGGACTACCAGCACAGCGCGGACAATGAGATCACCCGGATAGGTGACGGGGTCTCGCCGGACATGACGCAGGTCATTGGCTACGACGCGCTGAGTCGCCTGACCAGACTGACGCGATTCGGCGTTATCAACCAGCTTTCGTACGATGCGGGCGGAAACCATGATCGCTACCAGGCGGGAAGCTCGCTAACCCAGTACAGCATTGATCCTCACAGCAACCGCGTTCTGAACTACACCAGTGATGGTGTAAGTCGCCAGTACCAGTACGACGCAGTGGGCAACCGCATCAGCGAAACAAGTGGGTCGCGTGTTCAGACCTACACCTATAGCCCTTTCAACCGGATGACTCAGGCTAACGTCAATGGGGCCGTGACGAACTATATGCTCAATGCGCAAGGTCAGCGTGTAGCGAAGCTCAACGCAAGTACGAGCCGCTACTACTACGCGGGGCAGAATCAGCTGACATCGGAGCTGACAGACGGTACTTGGACGAACTACCTTTGGTTTGGCGGCGAGCTGGTAGGCCTGGACCGTGGTGGCCAAGTTAACTTCGTACACACTGATCATCTGGGACGGCCTGAATTTGCTACGAACGCCAGCCAGCAGACGGTGTGGAAGGCGTACAACTACGCCTATGGCCGAAGTGTTCAGCAGGACAGCATCGGTGGGCTGAATATTGGGTTCCCGGGCCAGTACCACGATGCCGAAACGGGGCTCTGGTACAACGGATTCAGGGATTACGACGCAAGCATTGCGCGGTATGTGCAGAGTGATCCAATTGGTCTGAGTGGCGGAATAAATTCCTACGCATACGCATTGGGAAATCCTGTAAGGTTTGTAGATCCATTAGGCCTTGAATGGCAGACGGTTGGTTACGATTACCATTCTGGTTCAAACTATTTCACGTGGTGGATGAATCGCCTAAATGACAGGATTTCGCACTCAATGGAGCCAAATATCCCTGGATCAAATCCTAATGAGTTCATAAATACTAAAAGAGATGTGATACAAGAGTGGAAATCGGCTGTATGTGAGGATGATGAGTCGGAAAAGCCCGGTCGCCGCCGCGAGATCAAAAATGGTACGCAGCGTCGGATCACTCAGACGTTCGTCTATGCGCCAGATATTTGGTCGAATACAAACCATTCCTACCAGTGGAAGCCTGGTGTTCCTGATAAAACAACTATGACCGTAGTTGAGTTGATGCAGCGGTCTGGAGTAGATCGATGAGGGCAATTCGTATAGATTGGCCCATGATATGGGGCGGGCTGGATTTTGCTAGTTTTGTCGTATTGATAATTTTTGACGCCCGCAATGGCCGCATCCCTTTGTTTTCGGAAATTTCGCATGCGCACGATTTCTATCAAGCCTACGGTAGTTCAAGTCCAGTCTTACTTTCCTGGGGCGCCGGGCTCCTGGAATTATCTTTTATTGCATCGGGATTCTTGCTGTTGAAGAGGAGGAGGTTAGGGAGGTATTTTGCATTTTGTCAGTTCCCCTTGCGGGTCATTTTCCTTATGCCCTCGCTGTTTTTCTTGAATTATCTTGGATATATGGGTGCATCCGCAGTGGTGGTGATGGCGGCTCTTCTAGTATCGGAAATTCTTAAGCTGTGGTCTCTACGAAAGCTCTGATTGGTAAGTGAATATCTTGCGCTTTCAACCTATTGAATCTACTGTGGTTGGTAAGCAGGAATAGCTTGATTGGCATGTTAATTGCCGTCAGGTGGTTTCATCGTTTGCACAGGGCTCTTTGCGTTGACACCGTAACATCCAGTTGTTTGCGGGGAGGGGTGTCAATACATTTGCCCATTCCATGGGAAATCTGGTTAATGCCGTTGATTCAATGTGTCTTGAAACCTCTTTGCTGCCAACGGTTGGCCCTGGCGGCGTGAGTGACTACTCTGCGATTTTCACAACACGGGGGGATGTAGGAGACCCGCTCTTTACAATCCCGCTGGTTCGTTGGGTGCGGCGAATAAAGGGGTAGTAGCGGCCTTATATCCGGTGGTTCAGCAAGCGTCACTAGTTTCGAACACCATAGCGGCCAAAAGGTGGAATCG
Source organism: Stenotrophomonas sp. TWI1183 (assembly GCF_039673115.1). Classification (NCBI taxonomy): domain Bacteria; kingdom Pseudomonadati; phylum Pseudomonadota; class Gammaproteobacteria; order Lysobacterales; family Lysobacteraceae; genus Stenotrophomonas; species Stenotrophomonas sp. TWI1183. The sequence goes on along the minus strand of NZ_JBDJKZ010000006.1, from coordinate 156,058 downwards.
ACCTGCAGGGACATTTCGCAGAAGGAAGAAGAGAGCATAATCAATAGGGCTATGGACCTTCCTTCAGCTGGTGCTGGTACATGCCCAACATGTCTTCGAGTGCATTGAGCGGGCAGCCTTCGTTCCCGTATGTGCAAGCAGGAACATGGTTCCTTGGAACGCTGTTGCGCCAGTTCAGGAGTGAACCATGAGCGCATGGTTCTTCACTGCTGTGATTTACGTGCTTGGCTTCGTTGGCCTTGCTTCGTTCGGCTTACTTCCGCTCCGGGTTTGGAAAGTTATGAGGAGCGCGTTTAAAGGCAGGTTGCTTCCCACATCAAGATCGGCATCGCTTGTCTTCATTGCCTTGATGGCAGCAGTAGCCCTCTGGGCTGACATGCAGATCACCATCCGAATTTTCAAGTGCCTGACTGAAAGCTACTGTGGTCCTGGTGTTGCAAGCGGCTGGGCGTATCTGGCGATGCTTGGCGTGGTGTACGTTGTTTTTGAGGTCGTAGTCTTCGTGATACAGAAGATCAGCCGAGCTAGCGCCGGACCGGCCGGATTTTCGTAGAATCCTGGCGTATTGGTGCACTCGGAGGCAGCCAGTTTCTTAGTTGACTGCGGGAGGCAGGGCTGGAAACGTCGTCGTGGAAAATTCATTTGAGAAATGTGATTGATATGACACCAAAAACCCTGAGGCGGGTTACGATGCTCGCCAAAGTTCTGTCTGTAGTCTTGGTGGTTCGCTTCCAGAGCAAGGCTTCAGGTATTTACAAGCAGCTCAGACAGTGCGTTTCGGAGTCGGTTGATTTGAAGATGGCTGAAATGTGTCAAAACTATCCAGAGTCAATTGATTTCTACTTGAATATGATGCTTGTTTCATTTATTGCAACCATGCTTGTTTATTACTTGATTGACAGGGTTGAAGCGAAATATGTTCTCCGTAAATGATTTTACAAGCGATGAAGGAGTGATTTGATCTAAATGGGATGGGTTCTGCCGTCTTTGGTTGGGTGGGATCCACATGTTGGAATAGAGATGGCGAATGCGTCTGCTCAGGACGTCCCAAATCGTCGGGGTCATCCGGCTGCGGCAGTCATCGGGCTGCCGTAGAAATAGGTTGATCAATTTGTTCGTTGGGTAATTCAGAACGTGATATTTGAAGGCCGGTCCCGGTAGAGCGCTCGGCCTCGAGTGAGAGGGTCTACGCCGCCTGGGGAATCCACTTTCTCCCAATGAACATGCCATCGTCCTGTAGGCGTGGATGGCATGCCTGATTCCTAGAATGACGCTTGTCGTCTTAAGGGACAAAAAAGCGCACACTCTGAGCCTTCGAGGTCCCGTTCCGCAGCGGGCGACTGTTGCGATGGTATTGAAGTATCCAAGCCCAACGCTCCAAATGCCCACTCTCGTGATGGCCGTGGGACTGAGCAGGCCCGGCTGGATCAACTCGATGAACGCCGGAGGGTGAGATCGTCATTGCTTTTACCAAGAACGCAGAGGCTGAGGCTTCTGACATCTTTGCTTGGGACGTGGTCAACGCACTTGCATCGAAATGTTAGGTGCGCCCTGTCCCAGAGGTCCAAGGCGCTAAGAAGTTACAGGATTGCCGGCCTGAGGCCTGAGGCCTGAGCCCAATGCACGTGAGAGCCATTGAGCGCTCAATGAGCGAGTTATGGTCAATCGCCTCACCGCTCCGAATGTCCACTTTCATCATAGCTGCGCGGACTGAACAGGTCCGGCTGGATCAGCTCGATGAACGCCCGCGCCTGCGGTGACAGGAAACGCCCGCGCCGCACGATCACGCCATAACTCCGCTCCGGGAACCACGCACTCATCGAGCGCGTCACCAGCTTCTCGCGGTCGGCATCGTGGAGGCAGAGCGCCGGCACGATCGAGATGCCCATGCCCATCGCGACGTACTGCTTGATCACTTCCCAGCCGCCGACCTCCAGCGCCACGGTGTAGGGCAGCCGATGCCGCTGGAACACCTGGTCCACCAGCCGGTAGGTGATCTGGCGTTTGGGCGGCAGCACCAGCGGGTACTGCGAGATCGCCTCCAGGCTCAGCTCGCCGTGCGCCAGCGGATGCTCGGGCGGGGCGATCAGCACCTGCTCGAAGCGATAGGCCGGGGCGTAGCTGAGGTCGACCGGCACGTCGGTCATCGAGCCCACCGCCAGGTCCGCCGCATCGCTGCGCAGCAGGTCGGTGCCGTCGGCGCTGATCGCGTTGTGCAGGGTCAGGCGGACATCCGGGTGGCGCTGGCGGAAGCGCTCCACGATGCGTGGCAGCAGGTACAGGATGGTCGAGCTGTTGGCCGCGATGTTGAGCTCGCCGGCATCCAGTCCCTTCACCTTGTCGCGGAAGTTGGCCTCCAGCCCGTCCAGGTTCTCAACCAGCGACAGCGCCATGTCATACAGCAGCTGGCCTTCGCGGCTGGGCACCAGGCGGCGGCCGCTGCGTTCGAACAGGTTGACCCCGAGTTCGCGCTCCAAGGCCTGCAACTGCTGGCTGACGGCTGGCTGGCTGACGAACAGCGCCTCAGCGGCCCGTGAGACCGAGCCGAGGCGGACCGTCTGACAGAACGCCCGCAGCGGCTTGAGCCGATCGGATTTGTAGGAAAACCGGGGACTTGGCGTGCGTGGCGTGGTCATGGCGTCATGAGTATAAGCACACCTTATGTAAGCCATTGCAATAACTGCTTTGTCAAATATCGGCGCGGCGGCGCACGGTGGAGCTCAACCGCACCGCAGGAGTCCGCCATGTCCGCCGTCGCTTACGCCACCGCCCAGCCCACCCCCGCCGATGCACCGGCCACCCCCGGCATCGCCCTCACCACCCAGCTGGCGGGCCAGTCCGCGCTGCTGCCGGCGGGGGTACTGGCGCTGCTGGTGTCGCTGCACCGGGCGGTGGAGCCGGAGCGTCAGCGCCGGCTGCAGGCACGGGTGGCCCGCCAGGCCTTCTTCGATGGCGGCGGCCTGCCGGACTTCCGTGCTGATACCGCCGAGATCCGCAGCGGCGACTGGCAGGTCGCCCCGCTGCCGGAGGCGCTGCAGGACCGCCGGGTGGAGATCACCGGCCCGACCGACCCCAAGATGGTCATCAACGCGCTGAACTCCGGCGCCAAGGTGTTCATGGCCGACTTCGAGGATTCCACCGCCCCGGCCTGGCGCAACCTGCTGGCCGGCCAGCAGGCGCTGATCGGCGCGGTGCGTGGCGATCTGACCCACACCGGCCCGTCCGTCGATGGGAAGCCGGGCAAGCAGTACACCCTGCGCCCGTTCAACGAGCAGGCCGTGCTGATTGTCCGCCCGCGTGGCTGGCACCTGGATGAGAAGCACGTGCGCATCGATGGCCAGCCGATCGCCGGTGGCCTGTTCGATGCGGCGGTGTTCGCCTTCCACAACGCCCGCACGCTGATGTGCAGGCAGCGTGGGCCGTACTTCTACCTGCCCAAGCTGCAGAGCATGGAAGAGGCGGCGCTGTGGGAGACCGCGCTGTCGCACATCGAGGGCATGCTCGGCCTGCCGCATGGGCAGATCAAGGTCACCGTGCTGATCGAGACCCTGCCGGCGGTGTTCGAGATGGACGAGATCCTGCATGCGCTGCGCGATCGCATCGTCGGCCTGAACTGTGGCCGCTGGGATTACATTTTTTCCTACATCAAGACCTTCCGCCGGCACGCCGACAAGGTGCTGCCCGAGCGCGGCCAGGTGACGATGACCCAGCCGTTCCTGAAGGCCTATTCGGAGCTGCTGATCCGCACCTGCCACCGCCGTGGCGCGCATGCGATGGGTGGCATGGCCGCGCAGATTCCGATCAACCACGACGCGGCCGCCAACGAGCAGGCGATGGCGCGGGTGCGGGCGGACAAGCTGCGCGAAGTCACCGCCGGCCATGACGGCACCTGGGTCGCCCACCCCGCGCTGATCCCGGTCGCGCAGGCGATCTTCGACGAACACATGCCCGGGCCGAACCAGCACCGCGTGCTGCGCAACGACGTGCAGGTCGGCCGCGACGACCTGATCGCCGCGCCCACCGGCACCATCACCCGCGCCGGTTTCGAGGGCAACGTCGAAGTCTGCGTGCGCTACCTGGCCGCCTGGCTGGACGGCAACGGCTGCGTGCCGATCCACCACCTGATGGAAGACGCGGCCACCGCCGAGATCAGCCGCAGCCAGCTATGGCAGTGGCTGCATACCCCCGGCCAGCACCTGGACGACGGCACCGCCATCGACCTGGCCCTGCTCGACGCCACCCTGGCCCAGCTGCCGGCGCGGCTGGGCGATACCACCGCGCTGCCGGGCAGCGCCCGCATCCCCGAGTCCATCGCGCTGCTGGCCGAACTCAGTCGCCGCGACGCGCTCACCGACTTCCTGACCCTGCCCGCCTACGACCGTCTCGACTGACCCCCCGCCATCCACCTGCTGTTACCGCATCCGTTCCCTTTGGAGATTCGACATGAGCACCCTGCAGACCGCCGAACAGATCCAGCACGCTTGGAACACCGACCCGCGCTGGGCCGGGATCACCCGCAACTACACCGCCGCCGACGTGGTGCGCCTGCGTGGCACCGTGCACGTGGAGCACTCGCTGGCGCGGCTGGGCGCGGAGAAGCTGTGGACGTACCTGCAGGAGAAGGACTTCGTCAACGCGCTGGGTGCGCTGACCGGCAACCAGGCCATGCAGCAGGTCAAGGCCGGCTTGAACGCGATCTACCTGTCCGGCTGGCAGGTCGCCGCCGACGCCAACCTGGCCGGCCAGATGTACCCGGACCAGTCGCTGTACCCGGCCGATTCGGTGCCGGCGGTGGTCAAGCGCATCAACAACACCCTGCTGCGCGCCGACCAGCTGCACCATGCCGAGGGCAAAGATGACATCGACTTCCTGCAGCCGATCGTGGCCGATGCCGAAGCCGGTTTCGGCGGCGTGCTCAACGCCTTCGAACTGATGAAGGCGATGATCGAGGCCGGTGCGGCCGGCGTGCACTTCGAGGACCAGCTGGCCTCGGTGAAGAAGTGCGGGCACATGGGCGGCAAGGTGCTGGTGCCGACCCGCGAGGCGATCGAGAAGCTCAACGCCGCCCGCCTGGCCGCCGACGTGATGGGCGTGCCGACCCTGCTGGTGGCACGTACCGATGCCGAGGCCGCCGACCTGCTGACCAGCGATGTGGATGGCAACGACCAGCCGTTCACCACCGGCGAACGCACCGTGGAAGGCTTCTACAAGACCCGCAACGGCCTGGACCAGGCGATCAGCCGCGGCCTGGCCTATGCGCCCTATGCCGACCTGATCTGGTGCGAGACCGGCAAGCCGGACCTGGAGTTCGCCCGCAAGTTTGCCGAGGCCATCCACGCCAAGTTCCCGGGCAAGCTGCTGGCCTACAACTGCTCGCCCAGCTTCAACTGGAAGAAGAACCTGGACGACGCCACGATCGCGACCTTCCAGAAGGAGATCGCCACCTACGGCTACAAGTTCCAGTTCATCACCCTGGCCGGCTTCCACGCCCTGAACTACTCGATGTTCAACCTGGCCCACGGCTACGCCCGCCGCCAGATGAGCGCCTTCGTGGAGCTGCAGGAGGCCGAGTTCGCCGCCGCCGACCGCGGCTTCACGGCGGTCAAGCACCAGCGCGAGGTCGGCACCGGCTACTTCGACGCGGTGACCCAGGCGATCCAGCAGGGCCAGTCCTCGACCACCGCCCTGAGCGGCTCCACCGAGGAAGAGCAGTTCAACGCGGAACGGGCGGCCTGATAGCCCGGAAGGGCGGCCAGGGAAGGCCCGCAGGGCGGCCGGTCGGGGGACCTGCCGCCCTGTTCCGTAGTCCGGACCGGTCTTCACATGGCCAGACACGGGAGAACCCACGCCGTTTAACGATGTTGGGGTCTGAAAGTCGGAAATGGGATAGGGCGCACAGTTTTGAGGAGTGCTATCCTCCATCGCTCACCAGGGGGCGCTGGAAAGCGGGTGTTCGGAAATGACCGGCAAGGGTGCGGCGGCGATCATGTGCGAACAGGAACCAGACATCGACCGAAAGGCGATGGCTGAGATCGTGCACGCCATCCTGAGCAATGGCGAGTCCGCATTGTTCTCCGAATTCGGCCGGCAACGCAAGCTGCCCTCAGGCACGCATCTGTTCCACCGCGGCCACGCCGGCAACACGATGTACGTGATCGTCAGCGGCTGCATCGAACTGGACTTCGGCGAAGACCTCGTCGTGAAGTCGCTCGGTCCCAATGAATTCTTCGGCGAGCTGGGCCTGTTGATCGGCGATCACCAGCGCACGGCCGGCGCGCGTGCGGTCGAGGACAGCATCGTGCTGGAACTGGACCACGAGGATTTCCAGCGCCTGGTCGACCGCGATCCTGGTCTGCTCGCCTACTTCCTGCGCCGCACGATCATGCGCGTGGTCAGCAACGAACAGGTGCTCATCCGCCAGCTGCGCCGCCGCAACCACGATCTCGAAACCGCGCTGGACAATCTCTACGTCACCACCCATCAGCTCACCCACACCCGCGAGCTGGTGCGCACCGATGAACTGACCGGCCTGCACAACCGGCGTGGTCTGGCGCTGTACCTGCAGGAATGCCGTGCCCAGGAAGACAGCGCGCCGCAGGGCCTGCTGCTGATCGACTGCGACCAGTTCAAGCAGGTCAACGACGTGCACGGCCACCAGGCCGGCGACCGCGTGCTGCAGAGCGTGGCCAACATCCTGCGCTCGGTGGCCACCGAGCCGGACGTGGCCTGCCGGCTCGGTGGCGACGAATTCTGCCTGCTGCTGCGCAGCGCCGACCAGGACAGCCTGCAGCACGCCGCCGAGTTCATCCTCAGCGCGGTGCATGGCCTGATCGGCCGCGCCCACGGCGTACCGCATGTGTGCCCGGTCAGCATCGGCGTCTGCCTGATCGACCCGCGGACCGACTGGAGCGAGTGGTACGCCCGGGCCGACAATGCGCTGTACCAGGCCAAACGGCTGGGCGGCAACCGATTGCACTGGTCGCGATCAGCGACCGCCACACCCTGATCGGGAGATCGGCATGAACGGCGACAACGGAACGTCGACCCAGGCCCCGCAGATGCGGGCGCTGTTGTTCACCGATCTGTGCGACTCGCTGATCCTGGTGGAGCGCATCGGTGATGCGGCGGCGGCTGAGCTGTTCCAGGAGCATGACCGGCTGGTGCTGGCGTTGCAGCAGCAGTGGAACGGGCACCAGATCGATCGCTCGGACGGGCTGTTTCTGTTGTTCGAGCGGCCCATCGATGCGCTCGGATTCGCCCTGGATTACCACGCTGGCCTGGGTGCACTGGGTCGATCGCTGCAGCACCCCATCCGCGCACGCGCGGGCCTGCATGTCGGTGAGGTCATCCTGTGGGACAACAGCGCCGAAGCGATCGCGCTGGGCTCCAAGCCGGTGGAAGTGGAAGGGCTGGCAAAGCCGATGGCGGCGCGGCTCATGCAGCTGGCACGGCCCGGGCAGATTCTCGTGTCGGCGACGGCTGAGTCGATGGTCCGGCGTGCCGGCGTTGCGTTGCGCGATAAAAACAACGGACTGAAATGGACTTCGTTCGGACGCTGGCGATTCAAGGGCGTGGCGCAGCCGATGGACGTGTTCGGAGTGATGTCATCGGACATGCCATCCAGCGGTCGCCCCCGGGCGACGTCGAAGGCCGCCCGCGACCTGCCTTTCTGGCGCCAGCCAACGGCCATGGTGGCGGAAGCCACGTTGGCCGTCGCGCTGCTGGTGGGGGCCTGGATGATGACGCGGTCGCAGCCGGCAATCGCCTTCGCTGAGCGTGACTGGGTGGTGCTGTCGGATGTCACCAACCAGACCGGCGAGCCCATTTTCGATGACTCGCTGCGTCAGGCCATGCTGCTGGGCCTGGAACAGTCGAAGTACGTCAACGTACTGTCCGACGGCAAGGTCCGCGAAAGCCTCGAACTGGCACGCGATCCCGTGGATGCCGTGCTGGATCGATCGCGCGCGGTGGACGTGGCGGTACGCGAAGGTGCCCGCGCGGTCCTGGTACCGAAGGTCATCCCGCGGCGTGGTGGATACGAGGTGCAGATCTCGCTGATCGACCCTGGCAAGGACGTGGTGATCCAGACGTACACGGCCCTGGCGTCCGGGACCGGCAACGCGGTGGAGGCGGTCGACAAGGTGATCGGCGAACTGAGGGCCGGACTGGGCGAATCCGTCGCAGGTCTGCAGCGGTCCATGCCGCTGCCCAGTGCCTCAACCGCCAGTCTGCGCGCCCTGCGCTCGTATGCGCTGGCCGAGACGGCACTGGGCGAGCGCCGTTTCAATGACGCGCGCAATCTGTATCAGACCGCGTTGGAGATCGATCCGGCGTTCGCGCTGGCCTATATCGGCCTGGCCAAATCGTTCGCGCGTACCGCCGATCGCAGCAGTGCGCGCGAGCAGCTGGAAAAAGCGCTGGCGTTGAAGGGGCGGCTGCCGCACCGCGAGCAGCTGTACCTGAAAGGATGGCAGGCGGAGCTGGAGCCGGACGGGTGGCCGGTCGAGCAGTGGCGGGTACTCGCCGGGGTGTACCCGGATTTCTATGCCGGTCCTTCCAACACGTCCTGGTATCTGATCCAGGACAACCGCTTCCAGGAGGCAGAGCCCTTCGCCCGTGCGGCGTCCGTTCCCCAGGACTACCTGCGCATCTACCCCATGGTGCACCTCGCCCGCATCCAGCTGGCCCGCAACCAGTTCCATGAGGCGCAGAACACCCTGCAGCAGGCGCGTACGCTCCGCCGCGACGGTATCGACGACACCCAGGTGGATGTTCTGGTCGGCCTGCGCCGGTATGCAGAAGCCAGGCGCCTGGTGGAGCGCATGGGCAAAGGCGAGGACGCCCTGCAGGACCTGATGCATCTTCGAGCAAAGGTGCTGCTCGCCGCCGACCAGGGAGACTGCGACGCCATGCGTTCGGCCGTGCGCCAGGATGCCGCGAAACCGGGCCTGGCGGATTACCAGATTCATCAGAAGCTGGTGCATGCCACCGTCGAGACGCTGTGCGGGGGGGCCAACAAAGGCACCTTGTCTGCGACCGCAACGCAGCTGATTCCCATGTTGAAAGAGCGCGATCATCCCAACATCGCCGACCGCAGCCTGCAGTTGCTGGCGCTGGTCTACCTTGCGCAGCGCCAGGGCCAGCATCCGTTGGCCGACACACTTTTGCGCGACAACGCGGCGCTGCTGGAACGCCAGCACAGCCCGGTGGTCGCCAAGTGGCGGCGCATCGTGTCCTCCAATGCACTGCTGATCGATGGCAAGGCCGATGCGGCGGTAGAAATGCTGCAGCCGCTGCTGGACGGGTCCGAGCCGGTGCAGGCGCATGTCGTGCTGCTGCAGGCCAGGAGGGCACAGCAGGATGGGGCGGGCGTCCTGCAAGAGCAGCAATGGCTGGCCACGCATCGTGGGCAAGCCATTGCCGAGGTGGCGGCGATCCAGGTCTGGCAGCCGTTGAACGCGCATGACGTGGCCACCTGGTCCGTGCCGGTCAGCGCGACCGGCATGCAGTGAGGCGACCGTCAGCTGATGGTGTCGCCAACTTTGCCAGCTTCGAAACAGAACACCACCGTCATCGACGCGGTATGCGTGCTCAGATAGGTTTCCAGTTCGCTGCGCAGGGCGAGCAGTTCCGAAGGCGTGGCGAGGTCCACGACAGCCAGGCAGTCGGTACAGCCGTCGGGGTCGATGCCGATCGAGGCAAGCGCTGCCGCGCCATCGGCGGAAAACAGCGTGCGGAACGCCGTATCGCCAATCAGATGGTCGAGCAGCAGCATGGCTTGGGTCGGGGTGAGCTGGGCGGGAGCAGGCGTCATGGTCGATTTCCAGGGCAAGAGAGTGTTCTATCGGCACAAGCGCTCCCCGGTTGAGCACAACGCACCGGCGGAGGCCTCTGTGTGCGGTCACCGCACATCGGGATAAGCTTACCTCTGCATTACGACAGGAAGATCGATGCGCGTTCGCCGCTGTACCCATCTACTGCTGGAGCCGCGCGAAACCGTCTCGTTCGGCCTGCAGGCGCTTCTGCGTGGCAACACCGAGGCCAACAGCACCCATGTCTGGCTGGCGCTTGCGGGGCACCTGGATGGCCCGGTGGAGATCGACGCCGGGCAAAGCGAACTGCTTGGCCGCACCAGCGCAACGCAGTGGCGGACGTTGTCGGCGCAGGACATGGCCGATCCCCGCTGGGGCCAGTTGCTGAGCAACGGCCTGCTGCTGGGCGATCAGCCGGAACACGCAGACCTTCTGGCGCGCGACCAGCGGATCAAGGACGCACATTGGTGGCCGCTGTCCGCCGTGGCGCACCGGCACTCGCGCTGGCAGGGCGTGGACAGCGTTTCGGACATGCGCGGGCAGGGCCTGGATACCGCAGTCGGTCTGCGCAGGACGCTGGGTGCGCCGCCGCCTGCCGTGCATCCTCTGGAGGGCCAGTACCAGCCGCTGCCGAACGTGCAGGAATCCCCGTTCGATGCCCTGCTGGCGGCCAGAACCACCTGTCGCAACTTTGATCCCGGGCGTGCGCTGCCGCTCCCGATGCTGGCCCAGCTCCTCCAGCGCAGCGTCATGGCCCACGCCGCGCTGCAGGTCGAGCAGGACATGCTGATTCTGAAGAAAAACGTCCCTTCGGGCGGGGGTCTGCACCCGACCGAGGTATGGCTGCTGGTACAGCGCGTCGACGGGCTCGCGCCCGGCCTCTACCACTATCACGCGCTGGACCACGCGCTTCTGGCGTTGCCATCGCCGCCCGTTCCCACGCTGCCATCGCTGGCTCGCGCCATGGTATCGGGGCAGGAATGGTTCGCCGATGCGCCGGTCCTGATCGTGCTCGCCCCTCGTTTTGGACGCAGCTTCTGGAAGTATCGCAACCACGCCAAGGCGTATCGTGCGCTCACGCTGGACGCAGGACACATCTCGCAGATGGTGTACCTGGCGGCCACGGAAGCAGGCCTGGGTGCTTTTGTGACCGCAGCCATCAACGAAGGTGACGTGGACCAGGCCTTTGGCCTGGATGGCGTGGAACAGGGCGCGCTGGCGATCTGCGGTGTGGGCTACCGTGCGGTAGAGCGCAGCACGGCCGAATTTGATCCGGCCGGCCGCAGTGCGGGTAACTACGCCGCCTCGAAATCCACCAGCACCGCGCCATCACCCACCTGATCCCCGGCCTTGACCCGGTAACCCTGCACGGTGCCATCGGCCGGTGCCTGCAGCGTGTGCTCCATCTTCATCGCCTCCAGCACCAGCAGCGGCGCGCCGCGTTTGACCGCCGTGCCCGGTGCCACCAGCGTGGCAACGATACGGCCCGGCATCGGCGCGACCAGGCTGCCGGCATCGGCGACGGACTGGTCCGCTTCGCTGACGGGATCATGCAGGGTGAAGCGCTGCACGCCCTCGCTGCCGAACAGGTAGAGCTCATTGCCATCGCGGATGACGGTGGCACGGTGCAGCTGCTCGCCGATCTGCACGCGCAGCGCATCACCGGCCAGGCGGCCGCTGCCCTGCAGTGCGTTGCCGTCCATGTGGACGGTCCACTGTTCGCCCGCGCCCTGCACGGCCACGCTGCGCTGTGCACCCCGGTGCTCCAGCGTCAGCGCGCGTGCGGCGGCCGCGCCAAGGCGCCAGCCATCCTGGGCCTGCCACGGCGAGTGCGGGTCACGCGCGTCACGGCGGGCGGCCTCGCTGGTCGCCACGCCGGCAATCGCGGCCAGCGCCCAGAGCGCCGGATCGCTGTCGCCGTCGTTGGGGGCCAGTGCGGCCTGCTCGCGCTCGATCAGCGCGGTGTCCAGCTTGGCCTGGGTAAACGAATCGGTCATCACCAGCCGGCGCAGGAAGGCGGCATTGGTGGTCACGCCGACCACTTCGCACTCGGCCAGCGCCTGCTGCATGCGGCGCAGCGCGGCATCGCGGTCGACGTCCCAGACGATCAGCTTGGCGATCATCGGGTCGTAGAACGGGGTGATCGCATCGCCCTGCTCGACACCGGCGTCCACGCGCACGTGTGCGGTGTTGGCCGGCAGGCGCAGGTGGCGCAGGGTGCCGGTGGACGGCAGGAAACCGCGGTCGGCGTCTTCGGCGTACAGGCGTGCTTCCAGTGCATGCCCGCGGATCTGCAGCTGTTCCTGCTGCAGCGGCAGCGGCTCACCGCTGGCCACGCGCAGCTGCCACTCGACCAGGTCGGTGCCGGTGATGCACTCGGTGACCGGGTGCTCCACCTGCAGGCGGGTGTTCATTTCCATGAAGTAGAAATCGCCATCGGGCCCGGCGATGAACTCCACCGTGCCGGCGCCGACGTAGTTGACCGCGCGCGCGGCATCGACGGCGGCCTTGCCCATCGCGGCGCGGCGCTCGGGCGTCATGCCCGGGGCGGGCGCTTCTTCGAGCACCTTCTGGTGGCGGCGCTGCACCGAGCAGTCGCGCTCGAACAGGTACACCACGTTGCCGTGGCTGTCGCCGAACACCTGGATCTCGATGTGGCGCGGGCGCTCGACATACTTTTCGACCAGCACGTGGGCGTTGCCGAACGCCGACTGCGCCTCGCGCTGGCAGCTGGCCAGCGCCTCGGTGAAGGTCGCGCTGTCATCCACGCGGCGCATGCCCTTGCCACCGCCGCCGGCGCTGGCCTTGATCAGCACCGGGTAGCCGATGCTGTCGGCCTGCTGGCGCAGGAACTCGGGGATCTGCTCGTCGCCGTGGTAGCCCGGGGTCAGCGGCACGCCGGCCTGCTGCATCAGTGCCTTGGCCGCGCTCTTGTCGCCCATCGCGCGGATCGCCGCAGCGGAGGGGCCGATGAACACGATGCCGGCGTCGGCGCAGGCCTGCGCGAAACCGGCGTTCTCCGAGAGGAAGCCGTAGCCGGGATGGATCGCCTGCGCGCCGGTGCGGCGGGCGGCCTCCAGGATGGCGTCGCCGCGCAGGTAGCTCTCACGCGCCGGCGCCGGGCCGATCGCGATGGCCTCGTCGGCCAGGCGCACGTGGCGCGCGTTGCGGTCGGCGTCGGAGTACACCGCCACGGTGGCGATGCCCAGGCGCTGGCAGGTAGCGATGACGCGGCAGGCGATTTCGCCACGGTTGGCGATCAGGATCTTGGTGAACATGGTGGTCTCGTTGCGCGGGCCAGGGGCGGCGGTGCCAGGCGGCACCGCCCGTGCATTACATGCGGAACACGCCGAAGTCGGTCTTCTTCGCCGGGGCGTTGAGGCTGGCCGACAGCGCCAGGCCCAGCACACGACGGGTGTCGGCCGGATCGATCACGCCGTCATCCCAGAGGCGGGCGCTGGCGTAGTACGGGTGGCCCTGCGATTCGAACTGCTCGCGGATCGGCGACTTGAAGCCGTCTTCTTCCTCGGCCGACCACTGCCCGCCCTTGGCTTCGATGCCATCGCGCTTGACCGTGGCCAGCACGCTGGCGGCCTGCTCGCCGCCCATCACGCCGATGCGTGCGTTCGGCCACATCCACAGGAAGTTGGGCGAGTAGGCGCGGCCGCACATGCCGTAGTTGCCGGCGCCGAACGAGCCGCCGATCACCACGGTGAACTTGGGCACCTTGGCGCAGGCCACGGCCATCACCAGCTTGGCGCCGTCCTTGGCGATGCCGCCGTGCTCGTACTTGCGGCCGACCATGAAGCCGGTGATGTTCTGCAGGAACACCAGCGGAATGCCGCGCTGCGTGCACAGTTCGATGAAGTGCGCGCCCTTCAGCGCGGACTCGGAGAACAGGATGCCGTTGTTGGCGATGATGCCCACCGGGTAGCCGTGGAGATGCGCGAAGCCGGTGACCAGGGTGTTGCCATAGCGGGGCTTGAACTCATCGAAGCGTGAATCGTCGACCAGGCGCAGGATCACTTCGCGCACGTCGTAGGGCTTGCGCGTGTCGGCCGGGATCACGCCGTACAGCTCGTGGGCCGGATGCCGCGGTTCCACCGGGGCCTGCACTGCCAGCGCCGGCTCGGGCTTGCGCCAGTTGAGCTGGGCGATGATCGCGCGGACCCGGGCCAGCGCCTGCAGGTCGTTGTCGGCCATGTGGTCGGCGACGCCGGAGATGCGCGTATGCACGTCGGCACCGCCCAGTTCTTCGGCGGTGACCACTTCACCGGTGGCCGCTTTCACCAGCGGCGGGCCGCCGAGGAAGATGGTGCCCTGCTCGCGCACGATCACCGTTTCATCGCTCATCGCCGGCACGTAGGCGCCACCGGCGGTGCAGCTGCCCATCACGCAGGCGATCTGCGGGATGCCCTGCGCGGACAGGTTGGCCTGGTTGTAGAAGATGCGGCCGAAATGGTCGCGGTCCGGAAACACCTCGTCCTGCAGCGGCAGGAACGCACCGCCGGAATCCACCAGGTAGATGCAGGGCAGGCGGTTCTGTTCGGCCACTTCCTGCGCGCGCAGGTGCTTCTTGACCGTCATCGGGTAGTAGGTGCCACCCTTGACCGTGGCATCGTTGGCCACGATCACGCACTCCACGCCCGAGACCCGGCCGATGCCGGCCACCACGCCGGCGCTGGGGATCGGATCGCCGTACATGCCGTGCGCGGCCAGCGGGGCGATTTCCAGGAAGGCGCTGCCCGGATCGAGCAGGGCATCGATGCGGTCGCGCACCAGCAGTTTGCCGCGTGCGGTGTGCTTGGCGCGTGCCGCTTCGCTGCCGCCCAGCGCGGTCTGCGCGAGGGTGGCGCGCAGGTCGTCGACCACCGCCTGCAGTGCGGCGCGGTTGGCCTCGAAGGTGTCGCTGCCCGGTTGCAGCTGGGTGCTCAGTACGGTCATGGCAGGGCCCTTACTTGGTGCGCTGGAACAGTTCGCGGCCGATCAGCATGCGGCGGATCTCGGAGGTACCGGCGCCGATTTCATACAGCTTGGCATCGCGCCACAAACGACCGGTCGGGTACTCGTTGATGTAGCCGTTGCCGCCGAGGATCTGGATCGCCTGGCCGGTGAGCCAGGTGGCCTTCTCGGCCGAGTACAGGATCGCGCCGGCCGCGTCCTGGCGCGTGGTGCGGCCCTGGTCGCAGGCGCGTGCCACCGCATACACATAGGCGCGGCAGGCGTTGAGGCCGACGTACATGTCGGCCAGTTTGGCCTGGATCAGCTGGAAGGTGCCGATCGCCTCGCCGAACTGCTTGCGCTCGTGCACGTACGGCATCACCACATCCATCGCCGCGGCCATCAGGCCGAGCGGGCCACCGGAGAGCACCACGCGCTCATAGTCCAGACCGGACATCAGCACCTTGACGCCACCGCCGACCACGCCGAGCACGTTGGCTTCGGGCACTTCGCAATCCTGGAAGACCAGCTCGCAGGTGTTGGAGCCGCGCATGCCGAGCTTGTCCAGCTTCTGCGCCGTGGAGAAGCCCTTCATGCCCTTTTCGATCAGGAACGCGGTGATGCCCTTGGCGCCGCCATCCGGATCGGTCTTGGCATAGACCACCAGCACATCGGCATCCGGGCCATTGGTGATCCACATCTTGTTGCCGTTGAGCACGTAGTGATCACCGCGCTTGTCCGCGCGCAGCTTCATCGAGACCACGTCCGAGCCGGCGCCCGGTTCGCTCATGGCCAGCGCGCCGACCAGCTCGCCGCTGCACAGGCCGGGCAGGTAGCGCCGCTTCTGGTCTTCGTTGCCGTTCTTGCGCAGCTGGTTCACGCACAGGTTCGAGTGCGCGCCGTAGGACAGCGCGATAGCGCCGGACGCCCGCGAGATCTCTTCCATCGCCACCACGTGCGCGAGGTAGCCCATGCCGCTGCCGCCGTATTCTTCTTCCACGGTCAGGCCGAGCAGGCCCTGCTCGCCGAGCTTGCGCCACAGCGCATTGGGGAACAGATTCTCTTCGTCGGCCTGGGCGGCCAGCGGCGCGATTTCAGCGGAGGCAAAATGGGCCACGCTCTGGCGCAGCAGGTCGATCTCTTCGCCGAGATCGAAGTTCATGGTCGGGACGTGCATGGGCGACTCCGCAACAACAAGGGATGGGACGCGCCGGGAGGGATGGACGGGCTGACAGGGCCGTCCCGCGGGCGATGTACCCCCAGCGTAGCCGGGTTCGACAAAGAAGTGAACACAAATTCAAAAATTGAACATAGAATCAACAAATGGCCTATAAACGCTCCGCCCTGATGGAAGAACGCCTTGCCGGCGCCCGCGAACGCATCCTGCTGGCGACCCGTGCGCTGGTGGCGGCCGGCGGCTACCGCAATGCCCCGGTGACGGCGGTGGCGGCCGAAGCCGGCGTGTCCACCGGCCTGATCTACCGGCACTTCCCTTCCAAGGCCGAGCTGTTCGTGGAGGTGCTGACCGCCGCGGTGGACCACGAACTGCGCATCTTCGAGGCGATCGCGGCCGAGCCGTTGCCCGCGCCGGAGCGCCTGCGCCGCGCGATCACCGCCTTCGTGCGGCGCGCGCTGGCAGGCCCCGGGCTGGCCTATGCCTTCATCGCCGAGCCGGTCGATCCCGAAGTGGAAGCCGAGCGCATCCGCTGCCGCCGTCTGTTCGGCGATGTGTTCCGGCGCATCGTCGCCGATGGCGTGGAGGCAGGCACCTTCCCACAGCAGGACACCCATGTCGCCGCGGCCTGCATCGTGGGCGCGTTCACCGAGGCGCTGGTCGGCCCGACCGCACTGAGCCGCGACGCGCATGGCGACGAAGATGCGCTGGTCGAGTCGATCTGTGTTTTCTGCCTGCGCGCCGCCGGCGCCTGAGCCGCGCGGATGCTGCATTGCGACACCGGCAGGTCGCTTGCGCAGCGCCGCCGACGCTGGTCATACTCCGGCGACAAGCCGTGGTCCAACGACTACCAGCCAGGGGTATAGAGAGTGCGGAATTACGACCTCGAGTTCCTGAAACGCTTTTCCATGGTCATCGCGCTGCTGATGGCCATCACACTCGGCCTCATCATCTTTGCGGCCTACCTGCATACCAGCATTCCCCCCGAAGTCTCGCCGATGGCGGCCAAGCGCACCGAACAGCGGATCGCGCCGGCTGGAGCGGTCTATGCGGGCAGCACCGGTGCCGCCGCGCAGGCCGCCGCTCACGCTGCCGCGTTGGTCAAAGCCGCCTCGCAGGTGGCCTATGGCGGCACCACCGACGGCAAGGTGATCTACGACAACCTCTGCACCGCCTGCCATACCAATGGCGTCGGCAAGGCGCCGACGCTGGACCATGGGCATTGGGATGCGCGCATCGCCCAGGGCAAGGACACGCTTTACAAGCATGCCGTGGAGGGCTACACCGGCCCGGACGGTGGCATCATGCCGCCCAAGGGCGGTAACCCGGCGCTGACCGAGGAGCAGATCCATGCCACGGTCGACTGGATGCTTGCCAACCTGAAATGACGGCTTTGCCGGATCAGGCCACCGACGCCGCCGAAGGGCGGCGTTTCACTTTATATGGTTAGCCTTGTCGCACTTCCCTGGAGTCCTGCTTCCGATGCGCCGTACCCCCCTCGTGTTCGCCCTCGCGCTGGCGTTGTCCGGCGCGGTCCATGCCGCCCAGCCGCAGCCCGCCACCTCGCCGCAGGTGCGTCCGGCGCCGACCACGTCGGCCACGGTCACCCTGACCGCGCCGCCGACCGACTGGCGCACGCTGGACGGCCAGCAGGTCCGCATCGCCGCGCCGCTGACCCTGGCCGGCACCGATGGGCTGTCGCGTTTCGGTGAGCTGACCGTGGCCTTCGGCGGCCGCCTCTGGCAGCCGAGCGAAGTGGCCGCACCGGGCACGGCGGGGCATGCGCAGGTGGTGGCCGACAACCTGCATCGCCGGCTGGTGCTGGATGATGGCAGCGATGCCCGCGATCCCGGCCCGGTGGCGTACCTGCCCACGGCCGCGAACCTGCGCACCGGCATGGTCCTGCGCAATGTCGAAGGCATCGTCCGCATCGATCCCAAGGGCACCACCCGCCTGCAGGTGACCCGTCCGTTGAACCTGCCCACGCTGGAGCGCCCGGCGGTGCCGGTGGTGGCGGGCGCCCTGCACGTGGCGGCGTTCAACCTCGAGAACTTCTTCAATGGCGATGGCCAGGGCGGCGGTTACCCGACCCTGCGCGGCGCCCGCACCCTGGCCGAGCACCAGGCGCAGAAGGCCAAGCTGGTGGCGACCATCAACGCCCTCGGTGCCGATGTCGCCGCGCTGATGGAACTGGAGAACGATGGCTACGGCCCGCAGTCGGCGATCGCCCAGCTGGTCGACGCGCTCAATGCGGATCGCGGCAAGGAGGCCGACTGGCGTTTCATCGATGCCAAACAGGGCCCGGGTGACAACCCGATCCGGGTCGGCATCATCTACCGCGCCTCGCGGGTGACCCCGGTCGGTGCCCCCGCCGTGCTGGAGAAGGAGCCTTTCGGCGAACGCAGCCGTGTGCCGCTGGCGCAGGCTTTCCGCGCCGGCAAGGGCGCGCCGTTCGTGGTCGTGGCCAATCACTTCAAGTCCAAGGGTTGCTCGGAAGCGACCGGCGCGGACGCCGACCAGAAGGACGGCCAAGCCTGCTGGAACGCCACCCGCGTTGCCTCGGCCACGCTGCTGGACCGGTGGCTGGCAAGCGACCCGACCGGTGCCGGCACCCGTGATGCGGTGCTGCTGGGCGACTTCAACGCCTACGCGATGGAGGACCCGATCCGCACCCTGCACGCGGCCGGCTGGGAGGATGCGTTCGCGGTGGCGAAGGTCGAACGGCCTTACAGCTACGTCTACAACGGTATGACCGGCCGGTTGGATCACGCGCTGTTGAGCCCGGGCATGGCGCAGCGCCTGCGCGCGGCAGCGGAGTGGCACATCAATGCCGATGAGGCCGACGATGTCGGCTACCGCGACCGCAACGAAGCCGGCCCATGGCGCAGCTCGGACCATGATCCGCTGCTGCTGGGGTTTGATCGCTGATACCGCACGGGTGTGCCGGCCGCTGGCCGGCACCGCATCAATCGATTACCACGTGCCCCACGCGATCAACCCGATCGCCACCACGGCCAGCGCCAGCCCGACCCGGTTCCACACGCTGGTGCGCTCGCCGAAGCCGACGATGCCGACCAGCGCACCCAGCACCACCACGCCGATGTTCATGCCGGCGAACACCACCGCCGGGCTGTCCGGCAGGTGCTGGTGGGCGCGTACGTAGAACAGGATGTTGCCGAAGTTGAGCAGGCCGAGCAGGGCGCCGCCGACTCCGTTGCGCCACTGCAGGCGGGCGATGCCGCGCAGGTGGCGCCATAGCTGCAGCGCCAGCATCAGCACGAAGGCCAGGCTGAAGCTGACCAGCAGCGCCGCCATCGAGGGCGTGCCCGACAAGGCCACCTTCTTGAGCAGGATGTCGACCAGGGCATAGCCCACCCAGACCGCCAGCAGCCACGGCCAGGCCCGCCCGCCGGTGGGCTCGGCC
The DNA here is from genome assembly GCF_039673115.1 of Stenotrophomonas sp. TWI1183. Classification (NCBI taxonomy): domain Bacteria; kingdom Pseudomonadati; phylum Pseudomonadota; class Gammaproteobacteria; order Lysobacterales; family Lysobacteraceae; genus Stenotrophomonas; species Stenotrophomonas sp. TWI1183. The sequence goes on along the minus strand of NZ_JBDJKZ010000006.1, from coordinate 136,707 downwards.
GCCCCGGCGCGCGGGCGCACGCTGATGCCCAGGATCGCCAGCAGGCCCAGGCCCAGCCCGGCCAGCTTCCAGCCGTTGGCGGTCTCGCCGAACACCAGGAACGCGGCCAGCAGCGAAAGCAGCAGCGACAAGCGTTGGGCCACATCGCTGCGCACGATCCCGGCGCGGGTCACCGCGCGGGCCATCATCAGGAAGATCGCCGGCAGTGCCACGGCCAGGCAGAGCAGGGCAGCCCACGGCGCATGCGCGCTCTGCAGCGAGGCCAGCGAGGGTTGCAGCAGCACCGCGCTGAGCACGCTGGCGACCAGGTAATTCCAGGTCACCACCTGCGGCATGTCCAGCCGCTGGCGCGGCGCCAGCTTCAGCAGGACCGAGACCAGCACGCTGCAGAGAACGCTGAAAACCAGATAGTGCATGTACGGATCCGGCGGGGGCGGCGGTGAAGCACGCGGAGGGACGGTATTATGACGCCATGCACAATCCCCCATTTCCCCAAGAAAGCGGTGCGCTGACGCTGGACGGACCGGTCGGTCCGCTGGATGTCGTGGTTGATCTGCCCGAGGCCGATGTCGCGGTGCAGCCGGTGGTGGCGATCGTCTGCCACCCCCTGTCCACCGAGGGCGGCAGCATGCACAACAAGGTGGTCACCATGGCGGCGCGCTCGCTGCGCGACCTGGGCATCGCCACCGTGCGCTTCAACTTCCGCAGCGTCGGCGACTCGGCCGGCACGTTCGACAATGGCGTGGGCGAGCAGGACGACCTCAAGGCCGTCGCCGCCTGGGTACGTGCGCAGCGGCCGGGGCAGGCGCTGTGGCTGGCCGGTTTCAGCTTCGGCGCCTACGTCTCGTTGCGCGCCGCCGGCGACCTGCAGCCGACCACGCTGATCTCGATCGCGCCGCCCGCCGGGCGCTGGGACTTCGACGGCATGCAGCCGCCGGCCCAGTGGCTGGTGATCCAGGGCGAGGAAGACGAGATCGTCGATCCGCAGGCGGTCTATGACTGGCTGGACGGCCTGGATGCACCGCACGAACTGGTGCGCATGCCCGACACCAGCCACTTCTTCCACCGCAAGATCGTCGACCTGCGCGGCGCGCTCATCCATGGCGTCAAGCAGTGGCTGCCGGATCCCGCCCCCGACGCGGCCCCCGACGCGGCATGAGCGACACCGTGATGACCCCGTCGCAGCGCTACGCCGATGGCGTGGCCCGGGGCGAATGGCAGAACGACCCGGCCCAGCACGCCGCCCTGGCCGAGCTGGATCGCATCCATCTCGCGCTGGTCGACAGCGCGCAGGACGGCTGGCTGGATCGCCTCTCCGCATTCTGGAAGAAGCCCGAGCCGGTCAAGGGCCTGTATTTCTGGGGCGGGGTGGGGCGCGGCAAGACCTTCCTGGTCGATCTGTTCTATGACGGCCTGCCGATCGAGCAGAAGTACCGCACCCATTTCCATCGCTTCATGCGCGGCATCCACGAGCGGCTGCGCGAGCACCAGGGGCAGAGCGATCCGCTCGCGAAGATCGCCCAGGAGTGGCGCAGCAAGCTGCGCGTGCTGGTGCTGGACGAGTTCTTCGTCACCGACATCGGCGATGCGATGCTGCTGGCGCGCCTGCTCGAGCGCATGTTCGCCGAGGGCGTGACCCTGGTGACCACCTCCAATACCGCCGTCGAGAACCTGTATCTCAACGGCCTGCAGCGCGACAGCTTCATGCCCGCGATCGGGCTGCTGCAGACCTACTGCGTGGAGCTGTACGCCGAAGGCACCGAGGACTACCGCATGCGCGCGCTGACCCGCTCGCCGGTGTATCAGTCCCCGATCGACGCCGGCAGCGATGCCTGGCTCGCCGGCCGCTGGGCCGAGCTCAGCGGTGGGCAGCCGGCCAAGGCGGGCAACATCGAGATCGAGGCGCGCAAGATTCCGGTGCGCGGCCGCGGCAAGAGCATCGTCTGGTTCGATTTCAAGGCGCTCTGCGAAGGCCCGCGCGGCCCCTCGGATTACATCGAGATCGCGCACGAGTTCAACACCGTGCTGCTGGGCGACATCCCGCACTTCGACACGCTCAACGAAGATGCCGCGCGTCGCTTCGTCAACCTGATCGACGAGCTGTACGACCGCCACGTCAACCTGGTCTCCACCGCGACCGATTCCCCCGTGGCGCTGTATTCGGGCGTCCGCCTGCAGGGCGCGTTCGAGCGCACCGCCTCGCGCCTGATCGAAATGCAGAGTGCCGAATACCTGGGTACCCCGCACCGCGCGTAATCCCACGCCGGGCCCGGACAGGCCGTGATGTAGATCCACGCCATGCGTGGATGCAGTCCTACAACGGCGGCAACACCAACGCGTCCCCGCGCGGCTGTTCGTGCGCGATCGGCGCGGCCGCGTCCTCCTCGCGGTCCATCACCATCATCGCCAGCGGCTTGCCCTGGTAGCGCACCTCCAGCGACTGCTGGATCGCATCCAGCGCCAGCACCTGCGTGCACAGCGACCGGGCCTGCGCCTCCAGCGCCTGCCCGCGGACGTCCATGCGACGCTCCAGGTCGGCCTCCATCTTCTCGGCGCGCGCCTCGATCCGATCCGAGCCGCCGGTCAGCATCGTCCACAGCACGCCGCGGGCGAGCGAGGCCGACATCGACTCGGCGGCCTGCTCGATCCGGGCCTCGAACTGGGTACCGAACAGGTCCTGCTCCCAGATTCCACGGCCCAGGGTACGGCCGACGTAATCGTGGGCATCCTTGCGCAGCCCTTCCACCTCGCGTGCCTTGCGACGGCTGCCCGTCATGATCTCCACCGTGGCCCCCAGCGCATCGAAGGCGATATCCGTGGCCTCCCCGGCCACCCCGGCCACGGCAGGCACCAGCTGGCGGGTGCCCCATTCGAGTTGGCGCAGCCGCTGGGCGTCGGCGTCGCTGACCGGGATCGGCTGGCGGTCGATGTTCAGCTCGCCATCGTGGAAGAAGATCTCCGCCGGCACCTGCTCGCGGTTGCGCAGCCAGATCCCGCCGCTGTCCACCAGCACGTTGTAGGGCGTGCTCACCCCGCACTGGCGCGAGGAGAGGGCCGGCGCCTTGCTCTCGCCGGCAGCGGCGATGCCAGCCAGGGTCAGGCCCAGCAACAGACATCCAGTCAGGGGCAGGCGCATGGTCGCGTTCATGTAAAAGGAGACGCGTTGGAGCGTCGCACCCCGCGGCGCCCCCGGCGCGGGTCGGAAGTCACCCTGACCGGTTGCCATTCGTTAGGGGCATGTGAGGCCGCTGTTCCGTTTTTCGCGCCCCTGCGTCGCATCCGGCATCGGCGTTTTGGCCTTGACTGCGCACTCGCTTTCGACAGGTCCAGACCGTTCGTCGGACGCCTTTCCGGCCCGGTCCTTGCGCCGCAAGGGATTGGGGAAATTCACTACATTTGGCGTTGACGACACCTGGTACCCCCACTATCTTGTGGCCGTCGGTCCCGCCGACCACAAGTCGACGGGTGTATCGCCTTCACGCCGATGGCCTGAAGACCTACTGACAACCGCACGCACGTACAGCGTGTGGTGCCGGTCGCACGACTCTCCGGGGGGAGAGGACCGGTGACGCAGGGGGAATCCGCCCGCAGGCCTGCCTGCGCTGTCGCGGCTCCTGCGACGCCGCAGGTCCACCCTGTAGATCCGTGCGCCGGTTCGGCCTGCAACGCAGGCGACGCTGTACCACTTCCAATCACGCCCAGAGGAAAACGCCGTGAGCATCGAAACCAGCACCGACATCGATAAGGAAAGCGAATTCCTGCTGACCTCGCCGCCCACGGCGACCGCCATGAGCGTGACCAAGCGCAACGGCACGACCGAACTGGTGGACCTGAACAAGATCGTGCGCGCCGTACAGCGCTGCTGCGAAGGTCTGCATGCGGTGGATCCGATGCGCGTGGCGACCCGGACCATCTCCGGCCTGTACAACGGCGCGACCACCCAGGAGCTGGACGAACTGTCGATCCGCACCTCGGCGCTGCTGATCGGTGAAGAACCGGAATACGGCCGCCTCGCCGCGCGCCTGCTGGCCAACTTCATCGCCAAGGAAGTGTCCGGCCAGGAAATCCATGCGTTCTCGCAGTCGGTCGGCCGCGGCCACGAAGTGGGCCTGATCAACGCGCGCCTGCTCGACTTCGTGCAGATCAACGCCCGCAAGCTCAACGATGCGATCGATCCGTCGCTGGACCTGCATTTCGATTACTTCGGTCTGCGTACCCTGTACGACCGATACCTGCTGCGTCATCCGCACACCCGCAAGGTGATCGAGACCCCGCAGCAGTTCTTCCTGCGCATCGCCAGCGCGCTGAGCGAAGACGTGCCGGAAACCCTGGCGCTGTACAAGCGCATGGGCAACCTGGATTACCTGCCGTCCAGCCCGACGCTGTTCAACTCCGGTACCACGCATGAGCAGCTGTCCTCGTGCTTCCTGCTGGATTCGCCGCAGGATTCGCTGGAGTCGATCTACGCCAAGTACGGCGACATCGCGCAGCTGTCCAAGTTCAGCGGCGGCATCGGCGTCAGCTACAGCCGCGTGCGTTCGCGTGGTTCGCTGATCAAGTCGACCAACGGTCATTCCAACGGCATCGTGCCGTGGCTGAAGACCATGGATTCGTCTGTCGCGGCGGTGAACCAGGGCGGCAAGCGCAAGGGCGCGGCCTGTGTGTACCTGGAAACCTGGCACGCCGACGTCGAGGACTTCCTCGAGCTGCGTGACAACACCGGTGACGAATCGCGCCGTGCGCACAACCTGAACCTGGCCAACTGGGTGCCGGACCTGTTCATGCAGCGCGTCGAGGCCGACCAGGAATGGTCGCTGTTCGATCCGAGCGTGGTGCCCGAGTTCACCGATCTGTTCGGCGAAGCCTTCGAGCAGGCCTACCTGCAGGCCGAAGCCCAGGGCAAGGCCCAGCGCACGATCTCCGCACGCAAGCTGTACTCGCGGATGATGCGTACCCTGGCCGAGACCGGCAACGGCTGGATGACCTTCAAGGACAAGTGCAACCGCGCCAGCAACCAGACCCTGCGTCCGGGCAACGTGATCCACCTGTCCAACCTGTGCACCGAAATCCTGGAAATCACCTCGGCCGAAGAGACCGCGGTGTGCAACCTGGGCTCGATCAACCTGGGCAATCATTTCGATGCCCACGGCGAGTTCGATTTCGACAAGCTGGCCGACACCGTGCGCCTGGCCGTGCGTCAGCTCGACCGCGTGATCGACCTGAACTTCTACCCGATCGAAACCGCCCGCCGCGGCAATCTGCGCTGGCGTCCGGTCGGCTTGGGCTGCATGGGCCTGCAGGACGTGTTCTTCCGCAAGCGCCTGGCCTTCGACAGTGCCGAGGCCCGCGCGCTGTCGAAGAAGATCGCCGAATCGATCTACTTCCACGCGCTGGAAACCTCGTGCGAGCTGGCCCAGGAACGCGGCAAGCACCCGTCCTTCGCCGACACCCGTGCGGCCAGCGGCGAGCTGCAGTTCGATGCCTGGAACGTGGTGCCGGAAGACACCGCACGTTGGGACGCCCTGCGTGAGCGCATCAAGGAACACGGCCTGCGCAATTCGCTGCTGATCGCGATCGCCCCGACCGCCACCATCGCCTCGATCGCCGGTTGCTACGAGTGCGTCGAGCCGCAGGTGTCCAACCTGTTCAAGCGCGAAACGCTGTCCGGCGACTTCCTGCAGGTCAACCGTTACCTGGTGAACGAGCTGAAGAAGCTCGGCCACTGGACCCCGGAAATGCGCGACGCGATCAAGCTGGCCGAAGGCTCGATCCAGGGCATCACCCAGATCCCGGAAACGCTGCGCCACGTGTACCGCACCGCCTGGGAACTGCCGATGCGTTCGCTGATCGACATGGCCGCCGACCGCGGCGCGTTCATCGACCAGTCCGCCTCGCTCAACCTGTTCATGGAAAGCCCGAACATCGGCGCGATGTCCTCCATGTACATGTACGCCTGGAAGCAGGGCATCAAGACCACGTACTACCTGCGTTCGCGCCCGGCGACCAAGATCGCCAAGACCACCGTCAGCAGCTACACCCCGGTCGAAGCCGTCGCCTGCTCGCTGGAAAACCCGGAAAGCTGCGAGGCGTGCCAGTAATCAAGGCGTGCCGGCCCACCCGGCCGGCACCGCCGGGTGCACCGACGGACGGTCGTTGCCTACCCGGGAACACCGGTTCCGCCGGAAAATCACACATTCGGTAGCTACCGACCGTTGGTCGGTAGTCGCCAAGAAGGACGAAACACCATGGCCGACAAGCCGAGTCAAATGCTGCTCGATCCAGGTTTCGAACTGACGTTGCGCCCGATGCGCTACCCGCAGTTCTATGACATGTATCGCAACGCGATCAAGAACACCTGGACGGTCGAGGAAATCAATTTCCAGATCGACATCAGCGACCTGCACGGCAAGATGTCGCCGGGCGAGCGCCACCTGATCCACCGCCTGGTCGCGTTCTTCGCCACCGGCGATTCGATCGTGTCCAACAATCTGGTGCTGAACCTGTATCAGCATCTGAACGCGCCGGAAGCGCGCATGTACCTGTCGCGCCAGCTCTATGAAGAAGCGCTGCACGTGCAGTTCTACCTGACCCTGCTCGACAACTACCTGCCGGATCCGGACGAGCGTGCCAAGGCGTTCGACGCGGTGGAGAACATCGATTCGATCAAGAAGAAGGCGGACTTCTGCTTCAAATGGATCGATTCGATCCAGAACCTGAAGCGCATCGAGACCCGTGACGAGCGTCGCCAGTTCCTGCTCAACCAGATCTGCTTCGCGGCGTGCATCGAGGGCCTGTTCTTCTTCGCGGCCTTCGCGTACGTGTACTACTTCCGTTCGCGCGGCCTGCTTAACGGTCTGGCCTCGGGCACCAACTGGGTGTTCCGCGACGAGAGCGCGCACATGGAGTTCGCGTTCGAGTGCGTGGACGTGATCCGCGAGGAAGAGCCGGACCTGTTCGACGATGCGATGAAGCAGGAGGTCTACGACATGCTGGCCGACGCGATCGAGTGTGAAGTGCAGTTCGCCGAGGACGTGCTGTCGGGCGGCGTGGCGGGCATTTCGACGCGCGACATGCGCCAGTATCTGCAGCATTGCGCGGACAATCATTTCCATCGCCTGGGCATGGAAAAGAAGTACAACGTGCGCAATCCGCTGAGCTTCATGGAGCTGCAGGACGTGCAGGAGCTGACCAACTTCTTCGAGCGTCGTTCCTCGGCCTACCAGGTGGGCGTGAAGGGCGAAGTGTCGTTCGACATGTCGTTCTGATCTGACGCTTACGTCGTGATTCCGAAAAGCCCCGGACATGTTCCGGGGCTTTTTGTTGTGCTCTACGCGACCAACCACCCCCCTGTCGTATCATCCGCGCCACCCCACAACACTCCCGGCCCCCGCCATGACCCCCATCCCTGAGACCATCCCGCCCATCGAAGTCCGCATGGCCGAGATCGTGTTCCCCAACCACACCAATCACATGGGCACCCTGTTCGGTGGCCAGGCGCTGGCGTGGATGGACAAGGCGGCGTTCCTGGCCGCGGCCCGCTACTCGCGCCGCACGGTGGTCACCGCGCGCTCGGACCAGGTCGATTTCAAGCTGCCGATCCGCATCGGCCAGATGGTCGAGACCGTCGGCCGCATCGTGGAGGTCGGGCGCAGCTCGATGAAGGTCGAGGTCGAACTGATCGCCGAGGACCTGCACAACGGCGAGCGCAAGCTCTGCACGCGCGGGCACTTCGTGATGATCGCGCTGGATGCCGACGGCCATCCGACCACCGTTCCGCCGCTGCCGGGCGACATCCCGGGTCCGTGAGCGGCCAGCGATTGCCTCTCCGCGCCTGCGCCCCCATCTGCTGATCATGAGCACCCCCCTCGCCGAGTTCATCGACCGCGCCCAGCGCCTGTTCGTGCTGACGGGCGCCGGCTGCAGCACCGATTCGGGCATCCCGGATTACCGCGATGCCGATGGGCAGTGGAAGCGCAGCCCGCCGGTCACCTACCAGGCCTTCATGGGCGAGCTTGCCACGCGCCAGCGCTACTGGGCGCGCAGCCTGCTGGGCTGGCCCCGGTTCGGCTGGGCCCAGCCGAACGGCACGCATGCCGCGCTCGCCGCGCTGGAAGCCCGTGGCCAGGTCGAGCTGCTGCTCACCCAGAATGTCGACCGCCTGCACCAGCGGGCGGGCAGCGAGGCGGTGATCGACCTGCATGGGCGGCTCGATCAGGTGCGCTGCATGGGCTGTGAAGCCCGCACCCCGCGCGAGGCGTTCCAGCACCGGCTGCTGGCGCTCAACCCCGGCTGGGAGCACCTTGAAGCCGGGCAGGCGCCTGACGGCGATGCCGATCTGGAGATGGATTTCTCCGCCTTCCAGGTGCCGGCGTGCCCGCTGTGTGGCGGCGTGCTGAAGCCGGACGTGGTGTTCTTCGGCGAAAGCGTGCCGCGCGAGCGGGTCGCCACCGTCCACGCGCATCTCCAGCAGGCCGATGCGGTGCTGGTGGTCGGCTCCTCGCTGATGGTCTATTCCGGCTTCCGCTTCGTGCAGGCCGCGGCCCAGGCCGGGCTGCCGATCGCCGCGCTCAACCGCGGCCTTACCCGCGCGGACGCGCTGTTGAGCCTGAAGGTCGACCAATCCTGCGCCGACGCGCTGGCCTTCCTGCTGCCAGGAACCGCCGCCGCCTGAGCCGCTACGAAACACTGATCCATTGGCACGGTTGCCTCCGCCGCCGCACAGGAGTGCAATGGCGCCCGGTTCCATTTCCTCTTCCCGAGTTCCCCCCTTGAGCCAGCTCTTCTCCTCCATCCCCTTCGGCCCGCTGACCCTGCCCAACCGCATCGTGATCGCGCCGATGTGCCAGTACTCCTGCGTCGACGGCCTTGCCAACGACTGGCACCGCATCCATCTCGGGCAGCTGTCGCAGTCCGGCGCCGGCCTGCTGATCCTGGAAGCCACCGCCGTGCTGCCGGAAGGCCGCATCAGCTGGGCCGACCTGGGCCTGTGGGATGACGCCACCGAAGCCGCGCTGGCCTCGGTCGTGGCCTCGGTCAAGCAGTGGTCGCCGATGCCGCTGGGCGTGCAGCTGGGGCATGCCGGCCGCAAGGCCTCGGTCAACAAGCCGTGGGAAGGCGGCGGCGCGATGGACCCGTCCGATCCGCGCGCCTGGCCCACGGTCGCGCCGTCCGCGCTGCCGTTCGCCAAGACCGATCCGACGCCGACCGAACTGGATCTGGCCGGTATCGATGCGGTGGTCGAAGCCTTCGCGGCTGCGGCCCGTCGCGCCGAACGCGTCGGCATGGACCTGATCGAACTGCACGCCGCGCACGGCTACCTGCTGCACCAGTTCCTGTCGCCGCTGAGCAACCGCCGCGAGGATGCGTACGGTGGCTCGCTGGAAAACCGCATGCGCCTGCTGGTGCGCGTGTTTGATGCCGTGCGCGAGGCCGTCTCCGATCGCATCGCGGTCGGTGTGCGCATCTCCGCCAGCGACTGGGTGGCCGGCGGCTGGGATATCGAACAGACCACGACCCTGGCGCACGTGCTGGATGCGCGCGGCTGCCAGTTCCTGCACGTCTCCAGCGGTGGCAACGACCCGCGCCAGCAGATCCCGCTGTCGCCGGGCTACCAGGTGCCGTTCGCGCAGGCGATCAAGGCGCACAAGCTGCGCATGCCGGTCATCGCGGTGGGCCTGATCACCGAGCCGTCGCAGGCCGAATCGATCCTGCGCCACGGCCATGCCGATGCGATCGCGCTGGCCCGCGGCATCCTCTACGACCCGCGCTGGCCGTGGCATGCCGCCGCGGCACTGGGCGATTCGGTCGCCCCGGCCCCGCAGTACCTGCGCTGCGAACCGCGCGAAGCGCGCGGTGTGTTCATCGCGCCGGAACGCTGACACGCTGACGGTAGTGCCGGCCGCTGGCCGGCCTCCCGACTGGCGCCTGCACTCAGCCGGCATCCACCCGCCACGCCTGCACTCAGCCGACATCCACCCGCCACGCCGGCGGCAGCCCCTCGATGATGTGCTGCATCAGCGCCCGCACCTTGGGCGTCAGATCACGGCGATCGCTGACGCACAGGAACAACCGCATCGGCTCCGGTGAGGCCTGGGTGCTCGCCGCATCGCCGGGTTCGAACAGCGCCTGCAGCTCGCCGCGCGCGAGATAGGGCGCGGCCACGAACGCTGCCAGCCGGGTGATGCCGCCGCCGGCCACCGCCATCGCGGCCAGCGCATCGATGTCGTCGCTGACCAGCGCCGGGGTCACCTCGGCATCGAATCGCATGCCATCGCGCACGAAGCCCCACGGCAGGTAACGCCCGTCCAGCGGGTAGCGCAACAGCAGGCAACGATGCTCGCGCAGCGCCTCCGGCGTCAGCGGGATGCCGGCTCGCGCGAGGTACGAGGGCGCCGCGCAGAACACGAACGGCACCTGCGCGATCGGCCGCGCCACCAGGCCTTCCTCCAGCTGCGGCTCGATCCGGATGCTGACGTCCACGTCTTCGTGCGCGTGGTCCACGCTGCGGTCGGTGAGCAGCAGTTCGATCGCCAGGCGCCGGAACCGGGCCTGCAGCGCGGGCAGCAACGGCGCCAGCGCGTGCCGGCCGAACGCGGTGCTGCTGGCGATCCGCAGCCGGCCTTCGGGCGTGGCATCAAGGTCGGTCACGGCGGCCTGGGCGCGCTGCAGGTCGCGCTCGATATGGCGCACCTGGGCCAGGTACAGCGCGCCGCGTTCGGTCAGGGCCAGCGTGCGCGTGGTGCGGTTGAGCAGGCGCACGCCCAGATGGGCTTCCAGGCGGGCGATGTTCTGCCCGACCGCCGCCGGGCTGACCCCCAGCGTGCGCGCGGCCGCGGCCAGGCTGCCGGCATCGGCGGTCCGGATGAAACTGCGGATTGACTGGAGAATGTTCATGCTGGCCGCCATTCTCGCGCTCCATTGGAAAGAATTTCTTTATAAAGCGCCAAGCCCATCCGGTCTACCCGCCCCGGCGGCGGCTGCTTATCGTGCCTGTCCCGCAACCGCCAGGTTGCCCGCTCGCCCGGCTCTGTTGCCCGGGCGACGCCGCTTCCGCGCTGTGCCGCCCCCGCTGCCGTCGCGTCCTGCGCACGGCCTGGCCGCCTTCCCCGGAGATGCACATGAACCCAGCGCTCGCCCCCCTCGATACCGACCCGCAGGAAACCCAGGAATGGCGTGAGTCGCTGGAGGCGGTCATCCACGCCGCCGGCCGCCCGCGCGCGCATTACCTGATGGACCAGCTGAGCGAGCTGGACACGGCCCGCCACGGCGACCTGCATGGCCGCGTCTGGACGGCCTACACCAACACCATTCCGGTCGAACGCCAACCGGCCTATCCGGGCGACCTCGGCATCGAGCGCCGCCTCAACGCGATGATCCGCTGGAACGCGATGGTGATGGTGCTGCGCGCCGGCAAGCACTCCAACGTGGGTGGCCACATCGCCACCTACCAGTCCGCGGCGGTGCTGTACGACGTCGGCTTCGATCACTTCTTCCGTGGCCGCACCGATACCTTCGATGGCGACATGATCTACATCCAGGGCCACTCGGCGCCCGGCATCTACGGCCGCGCGTTCGTCGAAGGCCGCATCGCGCCCGAACGCATGGACAACTTCCGCCGCGAATCCGACCGCGACGGACTGTCCTCGTACCCGCACCCGCGCCTGATGCCGGACTTCTGGCAGTTCCCCACGGTTTCGATGGGGCTGGGCCCGCTCACCGCCGCCTACCAGGCGCGTTACATGCGCTACCTGGAATACCGCGGGCTGAAGGAGCACCAGGGCCGCAAGGTCTGGGCCTTCCTTGGCGATGGTGAAATGGACCAGCCCGAATCGCTGGCCGCCATTTCCGTGGCCGGCCGCGAGCGCCTGGACAACCTGGTGTTCGTGGTGAACTGCAATCTGCAGCGGCTCGACGGCCCGGTGCGCGGCAACGCCAAGGTGATCCAGGAACTGGAAGGCACCTTCCGCGCCGCCGGCTGGAACGTCATCAAGGTGATCTGGGGCGGCGGCTGGGATGCGCTGCTCGCCAAGGACAGCACCGGCCTGCTGCGCCAACGCATGATGGAATGCGTGGATGGCGACTACCAGACCTTCAAGTCGCAGAACGGTGCCTACGTGCGCGAGCATTTCTTCGGCAAGTATCCCGAACTGCTGGCGCTGGTCGCGGACCTGAGCGATGACGACATCTGGGCACTCGCCCGCGGCGGCCACGATCCGCAGAAGGTGTACGCCGCCTACGCGCAGGCCGTCGCCGGCAATGGTCGGCCAAGCGTGATCCTGGCCAAGACGGTGAAAGGCTTCGGCATGGGCGAGGCCGGTGAAGGGCAGAACATCAACCACCAGCTCAAAAAAATGAGCGCCGATGCCGTGCGCGCGTTCCGCGATCGGTTTGATCTGCCGGTCAGCGACGACCAGCTGGAGGACATGCCGTACCTGCGTCCCGCGCCGGGCAGTGCCGAAGAGCGCTATTTCGCACAGCGTCGCCAGGCCCAGGGCGGCCAGCTGCCGGCGCGCGTCACCCATGTCGATCCGTTGCCGGTGCCGGCGCTGTCGGCGTTTGCCACCCAGCTGCAGGGCAGTGGCGAGCGTGGCCAGTCCACCACGATGGGCTTCGTGCGCATCCTCACCACCCTGCTCAAGGACCCCGAGCTGGGCAAGCTGATCATTCCGATCGTGCCCGATGAATCGCGCACGTTCGGCATGGAAGGGCTGTTCCGCCAGATCGGCATCCACTCCTACCTCGGGCAGCTGTACACGCCGCAGGACGCCGGCCAGCTGAGCTATTACAAGGAGGCCAAGGACGGCCAGATCCTGCAGGAAGGCATCAACGAGTCCGGTGCGATCTGCTCGTGGATCGCCGCCGGTACCGCCTACAGCAACCACGGCCTGGCCACGATTCCGTTCTACATCTTCTATTCGATGTTCGGCCTGCAGCGCGTCGGCGACCTGGCCTGGGCCGCTGCGGATGCGCGCACCCGTGGCTTCCTGCTCGGTGCCACCTCCGGCCGCACCACGCTGATGGGCGAGGGCCTGCAGCACGACGACGGCCACAGCCACGTGCTGTCCTCGGTGATCCCCAGCTGTGTGTCCTACGACCCGACCTACAACTTCGAACTGGCGGTGATCATCCAGGACGGCCTGCGCCGGATGTACGTGGACCAGGAAGACATCTACTACTACATCACCGTGCTCAACGAGGCCTATCCGCACCCGGCACTGCCGGAAGGCAGCGAAGCCGGCATCCTCAAGGGCCTGTACCTGCTGCACCCGGCTGTCGCCGACAGTGACCCGGCGCTGCGCGTGCAGCTGATGGGCAGCGGCGCGATCCTGCGCGAAGTGGAAGCCGCCGCCACCCTGCTGCAGCAGGATTTCGGCATCGCCAGCGATGTGTGGAGCGCCACCAGCCTCACCGAACTGCGCCGTGATGGCCTGGCGGCGGAGCGCTGGAACCTGCTGCACCCCGTGGAGGAGCCGCGGGTGCCGTATGTGCAGCAATGCCTGGCCGCGCACCCGGGCCCGGTGATCGTGGCCACCGACTACATGAAGATCGTCGGCGACCAGATCCGCCCCTTCATCGACGGCCGCCGCTTTACCGCGTTGGGCACCGACGGCTTCGGCCGCTCGGACACGCGCGAGTCATTGCGCACCTTCTTTGAAGTGGACCGCCACTTCATCGTGCTCGCCGCGCTCAAGTCGCTGGCCGACGAGGGTCGGATCGAACGGGCCCAGCTGCAGGTGGCGATCGACCGCTATGGCATCGATGTGGAGAAGGTGGATCCGGCGTCGGTGTAGCCGTTGGGCCACCGCCCTTGGTTGCATCTGAGAGCATCGTCCGCAGGCTGGCGGTGCTCGCTTACACTGGTCGGATGCGCCCCGATTCCATCCTCACCCTGTCATGCCCGGACCGTACCGGGATCGTCTACCGTGTGTCCGGCCTGCTGTTCGAGCTGGGCTGCAACATCCTCGATGCCCAGCAGTTTGGCGACGACGAGAGCGGCCGGTTCTTCCTGCGCGTGCATTTCGACCGTGCCGCCGCGCAGTCGCTGGGTGACGTGGAAGCGCGCATGGCCACGCTGGCCGCCGAGTTCGGGATGGACTGGCAGCTGCATGATGCCCGCCGCCGTGCGCGCCTGCTGGTGCTGGTGAGCAAGCAGGGGCATTGCCTCAACGACCTGCTGTTCCGCGCGCACAGCCGGCAGCTGCAGGTGGACATCGCGGCGGTGGCCTCCAATCACGAGGACTTCGCCGCCCTGGCCGGCTCCTACGGCGTGCCGTTCCATCACCTGCCGGTCAACGCCGACAACCGTGCCGTGCAGGAGCAGCAGATCATCGACCTGGTCGAACGCGAGCAGATCGACCTGGTGGTGCTGGCGCGCTACATGCAGATTCTGTCGCCGCGCCTGTGCGAGGCCCTGGCCGGGCGCGCGATCAACATCCATCACAGCTTCCTGCCCAGCTTCAAAGGCGCGCAGCCGTACCACCAGGCGCACGCGCGCGGGGTCAAGATCATCGGCGCGACCGCGCACTACGTGACCCCGGATCTCGACGAAGGCCCGATCATCGAGCAGGACGTCGCACGCGTGGACCATGCGATGACGCCGCGCGACCTGGTGCGGCTGGGCAGCGATACCGAATCGCAGGTATTGGCCCGCGCGGTACGCCGGCATGTGGAGCATCGCATCCTGCGCAACGGGCATCGCACCGTCGTGTTCCGCTGACCGGTAGGTACCCACCTTGGGTGGGTACTACGCTCCGGTAGGTACCGACCGTTGGTCGGTACGCTTTCTGGCCGGCGCCCGGGTTCGCCCGTCAGGCAACCGCGATCTTCGCCTTCGCCAACGCCTCACGCACCATGCCGTCATTGGCCTCGGTGACAGGCCGGGTCAGGTCCCAATGGAATTTGACCCGGAACCCGGATTTCACCGCGTCCTGGGCGCTCCACAGCACGCAGTAATCGCGCGCCAGGCCGCACACATGCACCTCGCGGATGCCGCGCTCATGCAGCCAGCCCGCCAGTCCGGTGGCCGGGCGGGTGCCGTCGGGGCCATGGTTCTCACGGAAGGCGCTGTAGGAGTCGACCTCGCGCCGGGTGCCCTTGCGCAGGATCAGGTCGGCCACGCTCCAGTCCACGCCCGGGTGCAATGCAGCGCCCGGGCTGCCCTGCACGCAGTGGTCCGGCCAGAGGGTCTGCGGCTGCGCGTGCAGCAGGATCGCCTCGAACGGCAGGTGTCCCGGGTGCTGGCTCGCGAACGAGGCATGGTCGGCCGGATGCCAGTCCTGGGTCGCCACCACGGTGCGGTAATGGCGCTCGGCGAGCACCGCAGCGATGCCCGGCACGATCGCATCGCCGTCCACGCAGGCCAGCGCGCCACCGGGCATGAAGTCCGGTTGCAGGTCGATCACGACCAGGGCGACATCGGCGGGGTAACGGCTCATGGCGGCTTCACGACGGTGGGGGCGCCCAGTCTAGCCGACGCCCCCGCAACGGTCAGTCGGCGTCGCCCTGCCGGGAGGTGCCATCGCCGTAATACAGCACCCCCAACTTGATCCGCTCGCGCCCGGTCTCGCGGCGGTGGCGGTTGGCGTCGCGCAGCGAGTACACGCAGCCGCAGTATTCCTGCTGGTAGAACTGCTCGCGCTTGCTGATCTCCACCATCCGCGCGGCACCGCCGCCCTTGCGCCAGTTGTAATCCCAGTACTGGATGCCCGGGTAGTGCGCGGCGGCGCGGTGGCCGCAGTCGTTGATCTGGTTCATGTCCTTCCAGCGCGAGATGCCCAGCGAGCTGCTGATCACCTGGAAGCCGTGTTCGTGCGCGTACAACGCGGTGCGCACGAAGCGCATGTCGAAGCACATCGTGCAGCGGATGCCGCGCTCGGGCTCGTTCTCCATGCCGCGGGCACGCGAGAACCAGGTGTCGGTGTCGTAGTCGGCGTCGACGAATGGCACGCCATGCTTTTCGGCGAAGCGGATGTTCTCCTGCTTGCGCAGTTCGTATTCCTTCACCGGGTGGATGTTGGGGTTGTAGAAGAAGATCGTGTAGTCGATACCGGAGGCGGTGATCGCTTCCATCACTTCGCCCGAGCACGGTGCACAGCACGAATGCAGCAGCAGCCTGGTGTGCCCATCGGGCAGGGACAGGGTGGGACGGTCGATCGGTGTCAGCTGGGGCGTGTTCATGGGTTTCTCGTCGACCCCACCGCCGGCAACGGCGGCGATGGGGTCCTTGGGGCAGTCTACAAAGGGCAGATCAGGCGGCGTTGGCGTCTGCGGTTTCCTCGCGCAGCTCGCGCGCAGCGGCCACCAGTGCTTCCAGCGCGGCACGGGTTTCCGGCCAGCCACGGGTCTTCAGGCCGCAATCCGGGTTGACCCAGATCTGCTCGGGACGCAGCACCTCGGCGGCCTTGCGCAGCAGCGCCAGCATCTCGGCCTTGTCCGGCACGCGCGGGGAGTGGATGTCGTACACGCCCGGGCCGATCTCGTTGGGGTACTGGAAGCGCACGAAGGCATCCAGCAGTTCCATGCGCGAGCGCGAGGTCTCGATCGAGATCACGTCCGCGTCCATCGCGGCCACCGAGTGGATGATGTCGTTGAACTCGGAATAGCACATGTGGGTGTGGATCTGGGTCGCATCGCGCACGCCGCTGGCACTGATCCGGAAGGCTTCGACCGCCCAGTCCAGGTAGTCGCGCCACTGCGCGCGGCGCAGCGGCAGCCCTTCGCGGATCGCCGGCTCGTCGATCTGGATCACGCCGATGCCGGCCGCTTCCAGATCGGTCACTTCATCGCGCAGGGCCAGCGCGATCTGGCGGCAGGTATCCGCGCGGGACTGGTCATCGCGCACGAACGACCACTGCAGCACCGTCACCGGGCCGGTCAGCATGCCCTTCATCGGCCGCTGGGTGAGCGACTGCGCGTACTGCGACCAGCGCACCGTCATCGGCTGCGGGCGGGTCACATCGCCGAAGATCACCGGCGGCTTCACGCAACGCGAGCCGTAGCTCTGCACCCAGCCGTTCCTGGTGAAGGCGAAACCATCCAACTGCTCGCCGAAGTACTCGACCATGTCGTTGCGCTCGAACTCGCCGTGCACCAGCACGTCCAGCCCGATCTGTTCCTGCACGCGGACGCAGTGCTCGGTCTGGGTCGCCAGGAAGGCATCGTAGTCGGCATCGGAGAGCTTGCCGGACTTGTTGCGGGCGCGCGCCTCACGCACCTCCAGCGTCTGCGGGAACGAGCCGATCGTGGTGGTCGGGAAGCGCGGCAGCTTGAGCGCGGCGGCCTGGGCCAGGTGACGCTGCGGGTAGCGGCTGTGGCGCTGGGCATCGGCCGGGGTCAGCGCGGCCAGCCGCGCGCTGACGGCCGGGTTGTGCACGCGCGGCGAGCGGCGACGGGATTCGATGCACGCACGCGAGTGCGCCAGCGGCGCCTCGGCGCGTGCCGGCGCATCGATCGCGTCGGCCAGCACGCGCAGCTCGCCGAGCTTCTGCCGGGAGAATGCCAGCCAGCTGCGCAGTTCGTCGTCCAGCTTCTTTTCGTGGTCCAGATCGACCGGGCTGTGCAGCAGCGAACACGAGGGCGCCAGCCACAGCGCATCGCTGCCCACATGGCCGTGCGCGTAGCGCGCCAGCACCAGCGCGTTGTCCAGGTGGGTGCGCCAGATGTTGCGGCCGTTGACCAGCCCGGCCGACAGCACGCGACCGGCCGGCAGCGCCTTGATCACCGCATCCAGCTGTTCCGGCGCGCGGACCAGATCCACATGCAGGCCATCGACCGGCAGCGACGCGGCGAGATCGAGGTTGTCCTCCAGCGCACCAAAGTAGGTAGCGACCAGTACCTTCGGGCGGGCGGCCTGGGCCAGCACCGCATAGGCGTGCTCGAACGCGGCCCGCGTGGCCTCGTCCAGGTCCTGCACCAGCAGCGGCTCATCCAGCTGCACCCACGAAGCGCCGGCGGCCTTGAGCTCGCCCAGCAGCTGCACGTACACCGGCAGCAGCGCATCGAGCAGGTCCAGCGCGTTGCTGCCATCGGTGGTCTTGGACAGCCGCAGGAAGGTCACCGGCCCGATCAGCACCGGGCGGGTCTCGATCCCCAGCGCCTTGGCCTGGCGGTACTCGGCCAGCGGCTTGTCGCCGCGCACCGTGAAGGTCTGGCCGGCATGCAGTTCGGGCACCAGGTAGTGGTAGTTGGTGTCGAACCACTTGGTCATTTCCAGCGCATGCAGGTCGATGCCATCGCGCTGCAGGCCCCGCGCCATCGCGAAGTAGCCGCTCAGCGGTTCGGCATCGGCGAGCGCGCGGTAGCGGGCCGGGATCGCATCGAACAGGAAGGCGGCATCGAGCACCTGGTCATACAGGCTGAAATCGTTGCTCGGCGGCACATCCACGCCGGCCTCGCGCTGCAGCTGCCAGTGGCGTTCACGCAGTTCGGCCGCAGTGTCCTGCAGCGACGCGGCGCTGCTCTCGCCGGACCAGAAAGCTTCGAGCGCGCGCTTGAGTTCGCGCTTGGCGCCGATGCGCGGAAAACCCAGGGTGGTAACAGTGGTCATTGGAACGTGTCCTCATTGCGTAGGGGCATTGAGGAACGAAGGAACCGCGCGCCGTCCGGGGCTTTGCAGCCCGTTCCGCCCCGCCAGCGACCTTCGCCCCCGCGGGCGAACCGGATGCCGTGAAGCGGACGCACGGGGGCAGCGCCATGCAGGCGGCATGGCGGCAGGCCCCGGCAACCTCCCCGCGGACGTTCCAGGTCGAATCGGAGGACGGTCGTGTCCTCCGGCCGGGGCCGGTATTCGGGCTGATGGACACGGGCGCGGACGCCCACCTAGTACCTGCCGCTTCCCAGGCGCGAAGGCCCAGTGCTGTTGGCAGGAGTCGTTTCCATTCACCGCTGCGGGGCAGCTCCGGAATGGGCGCACGAGGCGCCTTCACCGGATTCCCGTTTAAATCCATCCCTTCATCTGCATGAAGCGATGGATACCTTCGGCGAGCACAAGGTAGGCCGAAGGCGAGCGATGGTCAAGTCGTCTGCGCGATTGACCCCACTGCATCCAAACCGCAGCCAACTGCGTATCTCCCTGCAAGCCCGCCTGTTTGGACCCCCATGCACCAGCCGATGCCCTGCCTGATCCTGCTGATGTCGGCCTTCGCCGTCCCCGTGAGTGCCGCCGACCAGACCGTGCAGCGCCAGGAAGGGCGCGCGTACGCAACCGCCGATGGGCGCCTGCTCTACCGCGAGACGCACTGGCTGCAGGGACCGACTAGCGCACAGTCGCGATTGGTGCTGTACCGCTGCAGCGATGGCCGTCCGTTCGCGCGCAAATGGATGACGCCGCAGGGCAACCCGCAGACACCGGACTTCACGCTCGACGATGGCCGCGATGGGTATCAGGAAGGGGTGCGTGGGACGTCCGATGCACGCCAGGTATCGGTCCGCGCGAGCGCCCAGGCGCCCACCTTCAGCCGGGCGATCGCGATCCCCTCGGGGGCCGTGGTCGATGCCGGCTTCGATGCCGCGGTGCGCCGTCATTGGGCTGCGCTGCAGGCCGGACAGAGCGTGGCGTTCCAGTTCCTCCTGCCCAGTCGCCAGCGTCTGGTGCCGCTGAAGCTGCAGCGTACCGGCGCGGTCACCTGGCAGGGCCAGCCGGCCGAGCAGCTGCAGATGAAGCTCGATGCCTGGTTCGGCTTCGCCGTGCCCGCGGTGACCTTGATCTATGCCACCGCGGACCAGCGCCTGCTGCAGTTCACCGGCACCGGCAACGTCCGCGATGACAAGGGCAGGTACCCGGAAGTGCGGGTCGAGTTTCCTGCTGCCCCCGTTGCAACGCCCGCCGCCGAGCTCACCGCTGCCCGCACGCAGCCGCTGGTGAAGACATGCGGTGCCTGAGCGCCCCCTTGCAGACAGCGCCGGGAGCAAGGAGGATGCCGATACGCCCGTTATCGACATTGAGCCTGCAATGCCCGAGCTGGACGCCGCCGCCGCCGCCGCATCACACCGTCTGGACGAGTTGCTCGTCCGGGTCGCCGGAGGCGATCGCCAGGCGTTCGAATCGGTCTATCAGCTTGCCTCCGGCCGCCTGTTCGCGATCTGCCTGCAGGTGCTGCGCGACCGCGGCGATGCCGAAGAGGTGCTGCAGGAGGTCTTCACCACGGTCTGGCACAAGGCGGCACAGTTCGACCGTGCCAAGGCCGCGGCCATGACCTGGCTGTCGATGATGGCCCGCAACCGCTCGATCGACCGCCTGCGCGCCGCGCCGCCGCGCGCGCTGGATGATCTGTCGGTCGCCGAGGAAGTGCCCGATTTCGCGCCGCAGCCCGCCCAGGTGGCCGAACAGGCATCCGATCACGAGCGCCTGCAAGACTGCCTGGACACGCTGGAGCCGCGCCGTCGCTCGCTGATCCGGCTGGCCTTCCTCGATGGCGCCAGCTATGAAGAACTCGCGCGCCGCATCGGCTCGCCGCTGGGCTCGGTCAAGAGCTGGATCCGCCGGGGCCTGGGCCAACTGCGGGTGTGCCTGGAACAATGAACATCCGCGACCGCCACGATCTGCATGACGACGGCGAACCGCCGAGCGCCGACATCCTCGCCGGCGAGTACGTGCTGGGGGTGCTCGACGCTGCCCGGCGCGCCGAGGTTGAGCGCCGCATCGCCAGCGATCCCGGCTTCGGCCGGCTGGTGACGCAGTGGGAAAACCGCCTCGCGCCGATGCTGGAGTCGCTCGGAAGCGAACCCGTGCCCGCGCACCTGTGGCCGCGTATCCGGACCTCGCTGGGCTGGCCTTCCGCAGCCACGGCCTCGCCGCGGCTGTGGCAGCGCACCGGGTTCTGGCAGGGCATGACCGCGCTGGCCGCCGCATTGGCGCTGGTGGCAGTGTTCAGCCGCCGCGAACTGGAGCCTGCCGCTCCGGTGTCCACCCCGGTGGCGGTCACGCCGAGCACCCCGACGGCCCCGGCCGAACCGGAGCAGGCGACCAAGCCGGTCACCCCGCTGCTGCACGACGATGGCACGCCGGGCTGGCTGGCCTCGGTCGACACGACCCAGGGCAAGGTGCTGATGGTGCCCGTCCCGGCACCGGCAGACGCGGCCGGTCGCGCGCCGGAGCTGTGGCTGATCCCGGCCGGTGGCGCGCCGCGTTCGCTGGGCCTGGTCTCGATCAACCGTGCCCACACCGTCGCCGTGCCCGACACCCTGCGTGATGCACTTGTGAACGGCTCGGTGCTGGCGATCACGCTGGAGCCCTCCACCGGCGCGCCGCAGGGCATTCCGACCGGCCCGATCATCGCCAAGGGCGATATCGCGAACCTGTAACCGCACCGGTCCGGACTATTTTTCCGGATCCGTGCATCCAAACCGCGCCCGCTCCCGTATCTCCTGATAACGCCTCAGGAGAAGCGAGTCATGTCGGTCAGCCCCACCCCCGACGCAGGACGCACCGCACAGCCACGCCGCTGGGCAACGCTGCTGCGCTGGTTCGACACCAGCACCGATGCGGCGGCCGCGACCGGCCAGCCACAGCGCGTGGACTGGGTGCGGGCGATCCCGTTCGCCGCGATGCACCTGGCCTGCCTGGCGGTGATCTGGGTGGGTGTCTCCTGGGTGGCGGTCGGCGTGGCGGTCGCCCTGTACGCGGTGCGCATGTTCGCGATCACCGCCTTCTACCACCGCTACTTCTCGCACCGTACCTTCCGCACCTCGCGCGCCGTGCAGTTCCTCTTCGCGCTGATCGGCGCCTCCAGCGTGCAGCGCGGCCCGTTGTGGTGGGCCGCGCATCACCGCAACCATCATCGCCATACCGATACGGCAGCCGATCCGCATTCGCCCTCGGTACATGGCTTCTGGTGGAGCCACATGGGCTGGTTCCTCACGGTCGAGGGCTTCCGTACCGACTGGTCGCGCATCCCCGACCTGGCCAAGTACCCGGAACTACGCTGGCTGGACCGCTTCGACACGCTGGTGCCTATCTCATTGGCCGCCGTGCTGTTCGGCCTGGGCGCCCTGCTGGAGCGCATCGCGCCGTCGTGGGGCACCACCGGTGGGCAGATGCTGGTGTGGGGGTTCTTCATCTCCACCGTCGTGCTGTTCCACGCGACGGTGACGATCAACTCACTCGCGCACCGCTTCGGCCGCCAGCGTTTCAACACCGGTGACGACAGCCGCAACAACCTGTGGCTCGCCCTGTTGACCTTCGGCGAAGGCTGGCACAACAACCATCACTTCTTCCCGGGGACCGCGCGCCAGGGCTTCTACTGGTGGGAAGTGGATGTCACCTGGTATGGCCTGCGGGCGATGGCCGCGCTCGGGCTGGTGCGTGACCTCAAACCCGTGCCGGCCTGGGTGCTGGCCAAGGCGGAGCACTGACATGCGTATCGCCGTGATCGGATCGGGCATCGCCGGCCTCGCCAGTGCGTGGTGGTTGAGCCAGCGGCACGAAGTGACGCTGTTCGAGGCCAATGACTACCTCGGTGGCCATACCCACACGCATGAGGTGGAGATCGATGGCCGCACGCAGGCGGTGGATACCGGCTTCATCGTGTTCAACCCCGCGCACTATCCGTTGCTGACCGGCCTGTTCGAGGAACTGGGCGTGGCCTCGCAGCCGACCACGATGAGCTTCTCGGTGCACAGCGAACGCAGCGGGCTGGAGTACAACGCCACCTCGCTGGACACGCTGTTCTGCCAGCGCCGCAATCTGGTGTCACCGCGCTTCTGGGGCATGCTGCGCGACCTGCGCCGTTTCTACCGCGAGGCGCCGGCGCTGCTCGAGCGCGACGATGAGGGCCCCTCGCTGGGCGAATTCCTGGACAAGGGCCGTTACGGCCGCACCTTCATCGACGAACACCTGCTGCCGATGGCCTCGGCGCTGTGGTCGTCGCCGACGGCCAGCCTGGCCGCGTTCCCGGCGCGCTACCTCGTGCAGTTCATGGCCAATCACCAGATGCTGCAGATGACCGGGCGCGCACCGTGGCGCGTGGTGCAGGGCGGCTCGGCGCGGTATGTCGACGCGCTGCGCCGTAGCTGGCAGGTGCGTGAGCGCCTGGAGTGCCCGGTATTCGGCGTGGAGCGCCACGAGCATGGCGTGCGCGTGCACAGCGCTGCCGGCCTGGAAGGCTTCGACCAGCTGGTGCTGGCCTGCCACAGCGACCAGGCACTGGCCCTGCTGTCCGATGCCGATCTCACCGAACGCGCGGTGCTGGGCGCGATCCGCTACCAGCCCAACGACGTCGTCCTGCACACCGATGCCAGCCTGTTGCCGCGTGACCGCAAGGCGTGGGCCGCATGGAATGCGCACGTGCCGCGCGATCCCCTCGCGCCGTGCACGGTGAGCTACTGCATGAACCTGCTGCAGGGCATCGACACGCCGACGCCGTTGGTGGTCACCCTCAACCGCAGCGCTGCGATCGATCCGGCCACCGTGCTGCGTCGCCTGCAGTACGCCCATCCCGTGCACGACCACGCGATGGTGCGGGCGCAGCAGCGCTGGACGGAGATCCAGGGCCACCGTCGGACCTGGTTCGCCGGTGCGTACTGGGGCTGGGGCTTCCACGAGGATGGCATCCGTAGTGCACGGCGCGTGGTCGACGCGTTACAGGCGCTGGATGCGGAGTCGTACTGGCCGCTGGCCGAGGCGCTGCCGGCATGAACGCCAGTGCGATCTACCGCGGCTGGATGCGCCATCGGCGGCACGCGCCGCACGCGCACGCATTCCGCTACCCGATCGCGCAGCTGCTGCTGGACCTGGACGAACTGCCGCGCCTGTTCGAGCGGCGCTGGCTGTGGTCGGTCGGCCGCCGCAACGTGGTCGAGTTCCGCCGCAGCGACTATCTCGGCGCGCCCGATCAGCCGCTGGCCGATGCCGTGCGTGCACGCATCACCGAGGCATTGGGCCGCGCGCCCGCCGGGCCGATCCGCCTGCTGACGCATCCGCGTTATGCCGGCCATGTCTTCAATCCGGTGAGCTTCTACTACTGCTACGCCGCCGATGGCAGCACGCTGGACAGCATCGTCGCGGAGATCACCAACACGCCGTGGAAGGAGCGCCACGCCTACGTGCTGCCGGTGGCGCAGGCCGATGCCCAGGGCCGCGCGCTGTGCTGGTCCTTCGACAAGCAGTTCCATGTCTCGCCCTTCATGCCGATGGACTGCGAGTACCGCTGGCGCTTCACCGCGCCGGGCGACGACCTGCACGTGCACATGCAGGTCTGGCGCGAGGGCGCATGCCAGTTCGATGCCGACCTGGTCATGCGGCGCCATCCGCTCACCGGTCGTGGCCTGGCCGGCGTGCTGCTGCGCTACCCGCTGATGACCCTCAAGGTCGTTGCCGCGATCCACTGGCAGGCGCTGCGCCTGTGGCTGAAGCGCACCCCCGTCCACGACCATCCTTCTCTTGCCGGAAAATCCCCATGAACGACATGACCCGTGCGGTGGCCGTGCCGCAACCGTCCGCCCTCGAAGGGTTCCTGCGCGCACGCCTGTTGGCGCAGCTGGCGCCGCTGCGCGGCGGGCATCTGCGGCTGCGCGACGCCGTGGGTGATGTGGTGATCGGCGATCCGGACGCCACGCCCCAGGTGACGGTCTGGGTGGACGACCCCGGCTTCTACCGCGCGGTCGCCGCGCAGGGCAGTGTCGGTGCGGGCGAGGCCTACATCCGCGGTGACTGGCGCTGCGATGACCTGGTCGCGCTGGTGCAGCTGCTGGTCCGCAACCGCGATCTGCTCGATGGCATGGAGCGCGGCCCGGCCCGCCTGGGCGGCTGGCTGCTGAAAGGCTGGAACCGGCTGCGCCGCAACACGCGCGAAGGCAGCCGCCGCAACATCGCCGCGCACTACGACCTGGGCAATCCATTCTTCTCGCTGTTCCTGTCCCCGGACCTGATGTACTCCTCGGCGCTGTATGCCAGCCCGGACGACACGCTGGAGGCGGCGTCCGAGCGCAAGCTGGCGCGCATCTGCGAGCAGCTGCAGCTGACCGCCGCCGACCGCGTGGTCGAGATCGGCACCGGCTGGGGCGGCTTCGCGCTGTACGCGGCGCGCCATATCGGTTGCCACGTCACCACCACCACCATCTCGGTCGAGCAGTACACGCTGGCAAAGCAGCGGGTCGAGGCGGCCGGCCTGCAGGACAAGGTGACCCTGCTGCTCAAGGATTACCGCGATCTGGACGGTCAGTACGACAAGCTGGTGTCCATCGAGATGATCGAGGCGATCGGCGCGCAGTACCTGGACACCTACTTCGCCACGCTGACCCGCCTGCTCAAGGATGACGGTCTGGCGCTGCTGCAGGCCATCACCATCGAAGACCAGCGTTACCAGCAGGCGCGGCGCAGCGTGGACTACATCAAGCGCTTCGTGTTCCCCGGCAGCTTCATCCCCTCGATCAACGCGATCGTCGCGGCCAAGACCCGCAGCAGCGACCTGCAGCTGATCGGCCAGCATGACTTCGGGCCGTCCTATGCACTCACGCTCCGCGCGTGGCGCCAGCGTTTCCTGGCCCAGCTGCCCGCAGTGCGCGCGCAGGGCTTCGATGCACGCTTCATCCGCCTGTGGGAGTTCTATCTCGCGTACTGCGAAGGTGGCTTCCTGGAGCGCTCCATCGGCGTCTCGCACCTGCTGATGGCGCGTCCGGGCTACCGGCCCGCGCTGATCGCCGGGGAGGGCTGAGGTGCCCCGTTTCTGGGCCAACGTGATCGGCAACCAGCTGGTCTGGCTGTGCGCCGTGATCGGCGCTGGTCATGGGCTGCGCTGGCCCGCGCTGGTGGCGGCGGCGTTGTATGTGGGCAGCCAGTTGGCGTTGTCGGCACAACCGTCGGTCGAACTCAAACTTATGCTGGTGGCGATCGGCTGCGGCGTGATCGTTGACGGGTTGGCCGCCGCTTCCGGGTGGGTGATTTACGCGGCCGGCAGTGATCCCGCGTGGGTCGCCCCGGTCTGGATCCTCGCGCTGTGGGCCGCGTTCGCGATGACGCTCACGGTGTCATTCGCGGTGCTGCAGCGGCATCTGGTCATGGCGGCACTGGTCGGCCTGCTGCTGGCGCCGCTGGCGTATCTGTCCGCCGCGCGCGGCTGGTCGTCGGTGGTGTTCGCCGCACCGCAATGGCACGGCGTGCTGCTGCTCGGCCTCGGCTGGGCGATCGCGCTGCCGGTGCTTGCCGCGTGCGCCCGTCATTGGCAGCGCCACGCCGCACCGATGCGCCCACTCGTTCCGGGAGAGACACGATGAAAATGCTGTGGTGGGTGTGGCTGTACGCCGCCGTGATCATGACCTGGGGCTGGTGGTGGCAGCGCCGGCACCAGAACATCGGTGTGGTGGATGTGCTCTGGGCCAAGGGCGTCGGCGCGTCGGCCCTGCTGCTGGCACTGTTGGGCGATGGCGCGGCGATGCCGCGGATCGCGCTGGCGGTGCTGGGCGGCCTGTGGGGCTCACGCCTGGCACTGCACCTGTGGCACCGCGTGCGCAGCGAGCCCGAGGATGGCCGCTACCAGCACCTGCGCAGGCACTGGAACGGCCACCAGGGAAAGATCTTCGGCTTCTTCCAGTTCCAGGCGCTGTTGATCGTGCTGTTCGCGCTGCCGTTCGTGGCGGTGTCGGTGAATCCGGCACCCCAGGGCTGGGGCTGGCTGATTGCGGCCATCGCGATGTGGCTGCTGAGCGTGGGCGGCGAATCGCTGGCGGACCGTCAGCTGGCGCGCTTCCGTGCCGATCCGGCCAACAAGGGCAAGACCTGCCGTGAGGGGCTGTGGCGCTACTCGCGGCATCCCAACTATTTCTTCGAGTGGCTGCACTGGTTCACCTATGTGCTGCTCGCCGTGCACTCGCCGCTGTGGTGGCTGGCCTGGTCCGGGCCACTGGTGATGTACGTGTTCCTGCGCTGGGTCAGTGGGATTCCCTTCACCGAGGCGCAGGCGCTGCGTTCGCGTGGCGAGGATTACCGCGAGTACCAGCGCACCACGCCGATGCTGTTTCCGTGGTTCCCCTCCCGTTCGTCGTCTGCCCGCAAGGAATCTTCCCCATGAATGTCGCCAGTGACCGTCTTCCGCTGCCGGACTACGCACCGGGCCTGACCGGCCTGGCCGAACGCGGGCTGCTGCCCGATGCCCTGCTGCGGTTGGGCATCCGCCGCCAGTGCGAGCAGCGCCTGCGCGAAGAGCTCGCCGGCGGCCAGCAGGTGCAGTCGCAGCGCTTTGCCGCGCGCATCGCCGGGCTGGCCAGCAGCGCGGTGGCGCTGCACGTGGATGCCGCCAATCGCCAGCACTACGAGGTGCCGGCCGAGTTCTTCCACCGTTGCCTGGGCAAGCGCCTGAAGTACAGCAGCTGCTACTACGCCACCGGCACGGAAACGCTGGACGAAGCTGAAGAGGCGATGCTGGCGCTGTACGGCGAGCGCGCACAGCTGGCCGATGGGCAGCACATCCTGGAGCTGGGCTGCGGCTGGGGGTCGCTGACACTGTGGATGGCCGAGCGCTACCCGAACGCGCAGATCACCGCGGTATCCAATTCCAACAGCCAGCGCGAGTACATCCTGGGCCAGTGCCGCGCGCGTGGCCTGATCAACGTCACCGTGCTGACCCGTGACGTGAACCATCTGATGCTGGATGCGGAGACCTTCGATCGCTGCGTGTCGATCGAGATGTTCGAGCACATGCGCAACTACCCGCAGCTGCTGCAGCGCATCCACCGCTGGCTGCGCCCGGAGGGCAAGCTGTTCGTGCACATCTTCGTGCACCGCACGCTGATGTACCCGTTCGAGACCGAGGGCGATGACAACTGGATGGGCCGCCACTTCTTCACCGGTGGCCTGATGCCGGCCGCCGATACCCTGCTGTTCTTCCAGCAGCACCTGCAGCTGCAGCAGCGCTGGCTGCTCGATGGCACCCACTACGAGCGCACCGCCAACCACTGGCTGGCCAACCAGGACCGCGAGAAAGAGGCGGTGATGGCCGTGCTGCGCCAGACCTACGGCGATGCCTCGGCCGCGCTGTGGCACCAGCGCTGGCGGATGTTCTGGATGGCCTGCGCGGAGCTGTTCGGCTATCAGCAGGGCCAGCAGTGGCAGGTGGCCCATTACCTGTTCAACCGTCCGTGATCACCCCACGTTCCTGGAGGAAGCCGTCATGTCGATCCGCGCTCTCATCCCCCTGCTGGCCGTCGGCATGATGCTCGGCGGCTGCAGTGGCAACACCCGTCCGATCCCGCCCGTGGCCCACGTGGACGTGCCGCGCTTCATGGGCGACTGGTATGTGATCGCGCATATCCCCAGTCGCCCCGAGCGCGAAGCGTTCGATGCGGTGGAGTCCTATGCGTTGCGTCCGGACGGTCGCATCCAGACCACCTTCCGCTACCGCAAGGGCAGCTTCCAGGCCCCGATCAAGACCATGCACCCGATCGGGACGGTCAAGGAGGGCACCGGCGGCGCCGTCTGGGGCATGCAGTTCATCTGGCCGATCCAGGCCGAGTACGTGATCGTGGATCTCGATTCCGACTACAGGCAGACCATCGTCGGGCGCAGCAAACGCGATTACATGTGGCTGATGGCGCGCACGCCGACCATCTCCGATGCGGACTACCAGGCGGCCATGACCCGCATCGCCGCGCTCGGCTACGACCTGTCCCAGGTAAGGCGCGTACCGCAGTCCGGCAAGGCCGAATAAGCCGTTCCGTGCCGCGCTTCTCAGGCCTTGAGAAGCGCGCGGGCGATACTGTCGCCATCGACCTCGCCGGTCCCTGCATCGTTGCGGGAACAGGCGGGGAGGGTGCGCGGATCGGCCGCGCACCGGCGGACAGAGGACGGCAACGTGGCGGACAAGTACTGCGATCTGGTCATGAAGGGCGGCATCACCAGCGGCATCGTGTATCCCAATGCGGTGCTGTCGCTGGCCCGTGAGTACCGTTTCAAGAGCATCGGCGGCACCTCGGCCGGGGCCATTGCCGCCGCCGTGGCAGCGGCCGCCGCACTGGGCGATCGGCGCCGCCAGGCCGGTGAGCCGGTCGCTGCGGCGGTAGGCTTTCCCGGGCTGGCCGAGGTCTCGGCGCAGCTGTCGCGACAGGGTTTCATCCACAGCCTGTTCCAGCCGGCGTACGGCGCGCGTACCGCGTATCGCCTGCTGGTGATGCTGACCGGCAAGGCCGGCCTGCTGCGCAAGGTCGCCTGCCTGCTCGCGGCAGTGTTCGCGATCGCACCCGTGGAGCTGCTGGTTGCGCTCGCCGGGCTGCTCGGGATCGGCTACCTGGCCGGTGGCATCGAGGGCATCTGGGCCACGCTGCTGCCCTCGCTGCTGTGCGCGTATGGCGCCGGCGTGCTGGCCTCGGCGCTGCGCGTCGCGCGGGTGGCACGGCGCAACCTGCTCGGCCTGTGCAATGGCAGTACGCAGCCCGATGCGTCCGCACCGGCCCTGACCGATTGGCTGCACGCACGGCTGCAGGCACTGGCCGGCAAGCCGGACGACCAGCCATTGACCTTCGGCGATCTGCACGCGGCGCCGCGCTATCCCGGTGAGCCGGGCGGCGCGCACGCGATCACCCTGCAGATGATCACCACCTGTATCTCGCACAGCGAGCCGCGCACGCTGCCGTTCAATGCCGCGCATTTCTGGTTCCTGCGCGAGGAGTTCGCGCAGTTGTTCCCGGCGAGCGTGGTCGACTGGCTGGTGGCGCGTGCAGGCATGCCGGAGAACGTCGATGGGCGCGACTACTACCGCCTGGTCGATGGCGAGGAACTGCCGGTGCTGGTCGCCACGCGCATGAGCCTGAGCTTCCCGCTGCTGATCAGCGCGGTGCCGCTGCACGAGCCGGCGCGCCGCGAGCGTCGCTGCGAGCCGGTCGCGGATGCCGAGCCACGGCGCGACAACACCAACGTGGCCGACAGCATGGAAGGGCTCACCAGTGGCGGCCAGAGCTGTGGCCCGGTGATCGCGGCCTTCCGCGTCTGCTGGTTCTCCGATGGTGGGATCAGCAGCAATTTCCCGATCCACCTGTTCGACGCCGCGCTGCCGCGCTGGCCGACGTTCGGCATCAATCTGGTGTATCCGCGCCACGCCGAGGCGGTCAGCGTGCTGGCTCATGGCGACCCGCATGCGCGTGCGGAGCAGGCGGTGTTCCTGCCGACCGAGAACCGCCATGGCTGGCAACGCACCTACCATTCCATCGCGCAGCCGCTGGCGGCGGCGGAGATGTCCGGCTTCCTGTTCTCGATCGTGTCGACCATGCAGAACTGGCGCGATGTGCTCCAGGCCCGCGCGCCGGGCTACCGCGACCGCATCGTGCATGTCGCGCTGGAGGGCGACGAGGGCGGCATGAACCTGGACATGCCGCAGGCCGTGCTCAGCCGCATCGCCGACAAGGGCAGCATCGCCGGCGAACGCTTCTGCGATTTCTCCTTTGCCAACCACTACTGGATCCGCTGGCGCAATCTGGCCTCGGCCTACCAGCGCTACACGCTGGATGTGGCGCGCACCGATGATCCCGCACAACGGGTGGCGGCGTACGAAGCGGCGTATCAAAGTGTGGCCACCGGCACGCCGGTGCCGCCGTCCTACCGCTTGAGCTCGGAAGACAAACGCCGCGAGTCGCAGCAGCTGTGGCGGCACATGGTGGAGCAGGGCCAGACCTGGGAAGACCTCGGGCCGGACCTCACGGATGGCGCACCGCGACCGCTGCCGCAGATGAAGGTGACGCCGATCTACTAGATCGGTGTCCTCCAAACCGGCAGGTGCCGGCCGTTGGCCGGCACGATCCAACCGCACCGGGCCGTATCAGCCCCGTGCCGGCAGCTGCGGGAATGCGCGCTGCATGCAGTCCTCGCGTGGGCATACCCGGCAGCCTGGGCCGATCGACACCGAGTTGCCCGGGCTCTGGATGTCCAGCCCGCGCGTGTAGATCAGCCGCTCGGCATGCTGCAGATCACAGCCCAGTGCCACCGCGAAGGTCTTGCGTGGCTGGCCATGCCCGATCGGGCCGCTGCTCACCTGCCGCGCCAACCAGAAATGGCGGCGCCCGTCGGGCATGCGTGCGGTCTGGGTCAGCACCCGCCCTGGCTGGTTGAAGGCCTCGTACACGATCCACAGCGGGCAGGAGCCGCCCACCTGGGAGAAGTGGAAGTCGGTCGCCGAATGCCGCTTGGAGACATTGCCGGCGCGGTCCACGCGGATGAAGAAGAACGGCAGCCCCGGCGCGCTGCGTCGAGCCAGCGTGCTCAGCCGATGGCAGACCGCCTCGAAGCCCACGCCAAAGCGATGTGCGAGCGCATCGATGTCGTACGCGCTGTGCTCGGCGGCGCGCAGGAACTGTGCATACGGCATCACCAGCGCACCGGCGAAATAGTTGGACATGCCGATCCGCGCCTGCGCGATCTGCTCGGCTTCACCGAACCCCGCGCGGGCAATCACCGCATTGATCTGCGCCGCATACCCGAGCAGGGCCAGCTCGGCCGCCATCTGGAACGCCTGCTGACCCGGCTCCAGGTAGTCGGGCAGCCACAAGGTGCGGCTGCCGCCGTCGTAGACGCGCTTCTCGCGTCCGGCCTGCAGCGGTCCGACCTCCACCAGCACGCCGTGGCGGTCGGCCAGCAGCTGGCGCAGGCGCGGCGCGACATGCCCCGCCACCAGCCCCCATTCGCCGAACAACTGCTCGGCCAGGTCATCCAGCTCGGGGATGTGGTTGTGCATGCGGTTGAAGAAGTCACGCACCTGGTCGCCGGCGGGCAGCGCCTGCCCGGCATGCACATCGCCCAGCTGGAACTCCAGCGCGGCGGCATGCTCGCGCAGCATCAGGTGGCGGCGGTGCAGGTCGAGCAGGGCACGGCTGATCTGCGGCAGGTTGCCCGCCATCGCGCGCAGTTCGGTGCTGCTGACATCGGCCAGGCCCAGGTCGCGCAGGGTCTCGCCCAGCGATTCCTGCAGCGCACCGGGGTCATCGACCTCGAACAGGTCGCTGACATCACCCAGCACCTCGCGCAGCTTGCCCTGTACCGCCGGGGTCAGTGGCCGCTTGTTGCGCTCGATCTGGTTCAGGTAGCTGGCCGACAGCCCCAGAGCCTTGGCCAGCGCGAGCTGGCTGTAGCCCCGCTGCTCGCGCAGCTTGAGCAGGCGCAGGCCGATCTGACGTTGGACGGGCTGGCTATTCACAGAATTCACAAGAATCGTAGCGGGCATTGGCCAGATTAAGCGCATACAGCCCGGAAATCGAGGATAGCACTGTGAATAATGCTAACAACTTTCGACCCGCCGGGATTGTCCATGACTGTTGCAGCGCCCCGTATCCGCATGTTGATCGATGGCCAGTTCATCGAATCGGCCAGCTCGCATTGGCAGAACGTGGTCAATCCGGCCACCCAGGACGTCCTGGCCCAGGTCCCGTTCGCGACCCCCAGCGAGGTCGACGCCGCCGTCGCCTCGGCCAAGGAAGCGTTCAAGACCTGGCGCAAGACCCCGATCGGCACCCGTGCGCGAATCTTCCTGAAGTACCAGCAGCTGATCCGCGAGAACATGAGCGAGCTGGCCCACATCCTCAGCGCCGAGCAGGGCAAGACCGTGCCGGATGCCGAAGGCGATGTGTTCCGCGGCCTGGAAGTGGTCGAGCACGCTGCCGCCATCGGCAACCTGCAGCTCGGTGAGCTGGCCAACAACGTGGCCAACGGCGTGGACACCTACACCCTGCTGCAGCCGCTGGGCGTGTGCGCGGGCATCACCCCGTTCAACTTCCCGGCGATGATTCCGCTGTGGATGTTCCCGATGGCGATCGCCACCGGCAACACCTTCATCCTCAAGCCGTCCGAGCAGGACCCGATGGTCACCATGCGCCTGGTCGAACTGGCGCTGGAAGCCGGCATCCCCAAGGGCGTGTTGAACGTCGTCCACGGTGGCGAAGACGTGGTCAACGCGATCTGCGATCACCCGGATATCAAGGCGGTGTCCTTCGTGGGATCCACCCGCGTCGGCACGCATGTGTACAACCGCGCCTCGCTGGCCGGCAAGCGCGTGCAGTGCATGATGGGCGCCAAGAACCACGCCGTGGTGCTGCCGGACGCCAACAAGGAACAGAGCCTCAACGCGATGGTCGGTGCCGCCTTCGGTGCGGCCGGCCAGCGCTGCATGGCCGCCTCCACCCTGGTGCTGGTCGGCGAAGCGCGCGCATGGGTGCCGGACCTGGTGGCCAAGGCCAAGACGCTGAAGGTCAGTGGTGGCAGCGTCGCCGGGACCGATGTCGGCCCGGTGATCTCCTGCGCCGCGCGTGAGCGTGTCGAAGGCCTGATCGCCTCAGGCGTGGAGCAGGGCGCCAAGCTGGTGCTCGACGGCCGCAACCCGCAGGTGGATGGGTTCGAGAAGGGCAACTTCGTCGGTCCGACCATCTTCGCCGGCGTGACGCCGGGCATGCGCGTGTACGACGAGGAAATCTTCGGGCCGGTGCTGGTGATCCTGGAAGCGGAGACGCTGGAAGACGCCATCGAACTGATCAACGCCAACCCGAACGGGAATGGCACCGCGCTGTTCACCCAGTCCGGTGCGGCCGCGCGCAAGTTCCAGGAAGACATCGACGTCGGCCAGGTCGGCATCAACGTGCCGATCCCGGTGCCGGTGCCGCTGTTCTCGTTCACCGGCTCGCGCGCCTCCAAGCTCGGCGACCTGGGCCCGTACGGCAAGCAGGTGGTGATGTTCTACACCCAGACCAAGACGATCACCTCGCGCTGGTTCGATGACGAGACGCTGGGTCATGGCGTCAACACCACCATCAGCCTGAAGTAAGCAACAACGGAGTTCGACCATGAGCCACTCGATGACGACGGAACTCGACGAAGCGCAGCAGGCCTATAGAGAGGCAGCGCGTGACTTCGCCCAGGCCGAACTGGCGCCGCACGCCGCGCGATGGGATGCGGAGGGCATCTTTCCGCGCGAGGCGATCGCCAAGGCAGGGGAACTCGGGTTCTGTGGTTTGTACATGGACCCCGAGGTCGGTGGCAGCGGCTTGAGCCGTCTGGACGCCGCCGTCGTCATCGAGGAGCTCGCCAATGTGGATCCGTCCACGGCGGCCTATGTCAGCATCCACAACATGGCGTCGTGGATGGTGGCCAAATGGGGCCAGGAGAGCCTGCGTGCGGAGTGGGGTGCAGACCTCTCGTCCGGCACCAAGCTGGCCTCGTACTGCCTGACCGAGCCGGGTGCCGGCTCGGATGCGGCCTCGCTGAAGACCAGCGCGGTACGCGACGGCGATCATTACGTGCTCAACGGCTCCAAGGCCTTCATCTCCGGCGCCGGTGCCACCGAGCTGCTGGTGGTGATGGCCCGTACGGGTGGCGCCGGGGCCGGTGGCATCAGTGCGATCGCGGTGCCGGCCGATCTGCCGGGCATCAGCTACGGCCGCAAGGAAGAGAAGATGGGCTGGAACAGCCAGCCGACCCGCGGCATCACGTTCGAGAACGTGCGCGTGCCGGTCAGCCATCTGCTCGGCGAGGAAGGCAGCGGCTTCAAGCTGGCCATGAAGGGCCTGGACGGCGGCCGCATCAACATCGCCGCCTGCTCGCTGGGCGCTGCCCAGGGCGCACTGGATGCCGCCCGCCGCTACATGGGCGAGCGCCGCCAGTTCGGCAAGGCGCTGTCGGAATTCCAGGCACTGCAGTTCAAGCTGGCCGACATGGCCACCCAGCTGGTCGCCGCCCGGCAGATGGTGCACACCGCCGCGCGCAAGCTCGACGCCGGTGCCAGCGATGCCAATGTGTGGTGTGCGATGGCCAAGCGCTTCGCCACCGATGCCGGCTTCAACATCTGCAACGATGCGCTGCAGATCCACGGCGGCTACGGCTACATCCGCGAATACCCGATTGAACGGCTGCTGCGCGATTCGCGCGTGCACCAGATCCTGGAGGGCACCAACGAGATCATGCGTGTGATCGTGGCCCGCCACCTGCTCAACACCGAAGAGGAACTGCGATGATGGAGTGGCGCCAGCATGATCATGTCGGCCTGAAGGTCGAGGCCGATGGCCACGTCGCGGTCATCACCCTCGACAACCCGCCGGCGCATACCTGGACCGTGCACAGCCTGTCCGCGCTGCGTGACCTGGTGGGCGCGCTCAATGCAGACCGCGATGTCTATGCGCTGGTGATCACCGGCGACGGCGAAAAGTTCTTCTCGGCCGGCGCCGATCTCAAGCAGTTCGCTTCCGGCGACAAGGCGGCCGCTCGTGAAGCCGCGCGCCGCTTCGGTGAGGCCTTCGAAGCCTTGTCTGGTTTCCGCGGTGTCTCCATCGCGGCAATCAACGGCTACGCGATGGGCGGCGGCCTGGAATGCGCGCTGGCCTGCGACCTGCGCATCATCGAAGAACACGCCCAGGTGGCGCTGCCGGAGGCCACCGTCGGCCTGCTGCCGTGCGCCGGTGGCACCCAGAACCTGCCGCGCCTGGTCGGTGAAGGCTGGGCCAAGCGCATGATCCTGCTCGGCGAACGCATCGACGCGGACACCGCGCTGCGTATCGGCCTGGTCGAAGAAAAGGTCGGCAAGGGCGAAGCCAAGGCCCTCGCACTGGCATGGGCGCACAAGGCCGGCAAGCAGAGCCCGACCAGCATCGCCGCCTGCAAGACCCTGGTGCAGGCCACCCGCACCGGCACCCACGCCTCGGCACTGGTGGCCGAGCGCGAAGCCTTCGTCGATCTGTTCGACAGCGCCGACCAGGCCGAGGGCGTGAACGCCTTCCTGGAAAAGCGCGCCGCGCAGTGGAAGAACGCATGAGCACCGTCGTCGCCAACGACGCGGCGCCGGTGCTGTTCGAAGAGCGCCAGGCCGGCAATGGCACGCGCATCGGTATTGCCACGCTCAACGCAGCGCGCACCCTCAACGGCTTCTCGCTGCCGATGGCGCACCTGCTGCGGGAGCGGCTGGATGCCTGGGCCAGCGATGACGGCATCGCGCTGGTGGTGCTGCAGGGCGCGGGCGAGAAGGCGTTCTGCGCCGGCGGCGACCTGCACAGCCTGTACCGCAGCATGGTCGAGTACCGCGACAGCGGGAAGACCGATATCCGCGACAACGCCTACGCGGCCGAATTCTTCGACGTCGAATACCGCGTCGACTACGCGATCCACACCTATCCCAAGCCGATCCTGTGCTGGGGCCATGGCATCGTCATGGGCGGTGGCATCGGCCTGATGTCCGGCGCCAGCCACCGCGTGGTCAGTGAGCGCTCCAAGCTGGCATTCCCGGAGATCACGGTCGGCCTGTTCCCGGATGTCGGTGGCAGCTGGCTGCTGCCGCGCGTGCCCGGCCATGGCGGCCTGTTCCTGGCGTTAACCGGCGCGCCGCTCAACGCAGGCGATGCGATCTATGCCGGTCTGGCGGATATCCACATCGCCGAGGCGCAGCGCGAGACCGTGTTCAACGCGCTGGCGGACGTGCACTGGAGCACCGAGGCCAAGCGCAATCACGAACAGCTGACCGCGCTGCTGCAGCAGCACGCCAGCGATGCGGCCACCGGCCCGTTGCTGCGCAACGCCGCGACGATCGATGCGCTGTGCAGTAGCGACGACGTCGGCGCGATCGTCGAGGCGGTCCTTGCGCTGGAGACGGACGATGCCTGGCTGAGCACCGCCAAAGCGACGCTCGCCGCCGGTGCGCCGGGCTCGGCGCGACTCGCGTTCGAGCTGCAGCACCTGGCCGAGGGCGCCTCGCTGGCCGAGGTCTATCGCATCGAATACATCGCAGCCCTGCACGCGGCGGCCCATGGCGATTTCGCCGAAGGCATCCGTGCGCTGCTGATCGACAAGGACCGCACCCCGCAGTGGCAGCCGCGCACGCTGGCTGACGCGACGGCCGAGTGGGCCCGC
The DNA here is from genome assembly GCF_039673115.1 of Stenotrophomonas sp. TWI1183. Classification (NCBI taxonomy): domain Bacteria; kingdom Pseudomonadati; phylum Pseudomonadota; class Gammaproteobacteria; order Lysobacterales; family Lysobacteraceae; genus Stenotrophomonas; species Stenotrophomonas sp. TWI1183. The sequence goes on along the minus strand of NZ_JBDJKZ010000006.1, from coordinate 99,914 downwards.
ACCTTCTTCGTTTCGCCGTGGTCCGATGCCGCGCATCCGCTGGCCGACCTCGGTGCCACCGTCCCTGAAAGGAGCCACGCATGAGCCGTATTGCATTCATCGGGTTGGGCAACATGGGTGGCCCGATGGCCGCCAACCTGGCCAAGGCCGGCCACGCCGTACGCGTGTTCGATCTGGTGCCTGCCGCGGTGCAGGCCGCCGTCGACGCCGGCGCCACTGCCGCCACCTCGGCCCTGGATACGCTGACCGACGCCGAGATCGTCATCTCGATGCTGCCGGCCAGCCGCCATGTCGAAGGCGTCTACCTCGGCGATGACGGCTTGCTCGCGGATATCCCCGGCGGCGCGCTGGTCATCGACTGCAGCACGATCGCCCCGGCCACCGCCCGCAAGGTCGCCGAAGCGGCCGCCGCACGTGGCCTGCAGATGCTGGATGCTCCGGTCTCCGGCGGCACCGCAGGGGCCCAGGCCGGCACCCTGACCTTCATCGTCGGTGGCGAAGCCGAGGCGCTGGAACGCGCCCGCCCGCTGCTGCAGGCGATGGGCAAGAACATCTTCCATGTCGGTGCCAGCGGTGCCGGCCAGGTCGCCAAGCTGTGCAACAACATGGCGCTGGGCGTGATCATGGCGGTGACCGGTGAGTCGATCGCGCTGGGCGTCGCACACGGGCTGGACCCGAAGGTGCTCTCGCAGATGATGGCGGTCAGCACCGGTCGCAGCTGGGCCACCGAAGTGTGCAACCCGTGGCCCGGCGTGCTGGACAACGCCCCGGCGTCGCGCGGTTACAGCGGCGGTTTCGGCAGCGACCTGATGCTCAAGGACATGGGCCTGGCGGTGGAAGCGGCGATGAGTGTCGGCGCCTCGATCCCGCTGGGTGAGCTGGCCCGCAACCTGTACTCGATGAACCACCAGGCCGGTCGCGGCAAACTGGATTTCTCCAGCGTGGTGCAGCTGGTCACCAGCGACCGGTAAAGCCCGGTCGCTGGCGGCCGGGTTCAGGCCGACATGGCCCGTGCGCCATGCTGCTGGGCCTGCTGATCCATCAGCCGCTGCTCCCGCTGTTGGTCGCCGGCCTGCTGCGCGCGGGCCGTGCTTTCTTCCAGCGACTGGCCCATCGCGTCGGCGGTCTGCACCGGCGCGCTGGTGCGGTTCAACGCGGCCTCGTCGCGCAGCGCATTGGCCTGCACGGCGCGCGCCATCGAACCGTCCTGGTTGAGCTCGACGCGGTCGATGGTGTGCAGGCCGGCGCGTGCGGCTTCCACCGTCAGGGCGCCGGCCAGTCGCTCGCTGTGCGGGCCGTGGCCGATGCCGCGGGCCTCTTCGGCTTCATGCACGCGCATCAGGGTTTCCATGTACAGCACGTGCTGGGCGTTGCCCGGGTCGGTCAGCGGCCGCAGCGCGGCGCCATCGCGCTGCGCCGGTTCCGGCGCAGGCGCGATGTCGGCCGGTGCCTGGGTGCGCGCCGGTGCGGCCATCGCTTCACGGGTCTGCGCGTCCAGTACGCCGCTGGGGTCCAGACCGTGCGCCTGCTGGTAAGCACCCAGCGCGGCGCGGGTACCGGCGCCCAGGTGCCCGTCCACGCTCAGCGCGCGGCCGTTGGCATCCGTATGTCCCTGCGCGGCCAGTGCGGTCTGCAGCTGACGTGCTTCACGGTCGATCGCGCCCAGGGTGGCCGGGCCTGCCTTGCCGTCCACCGGCTCCAGCCCATGCGCGCGCTGGAAGGCTTCCACCGCCGCGCGGGTGTCGCCGTCGAAGCGCTTGTCGGCGTTCAGGGCCTGGCCGTTGGCGGCGGTGTAGCCGAGGACCGCCAGATTGGACTCGAGCTTGCCCACCTCCTTGCCGCTGGCGCCTTCCTTCAGCACGCTCGAGGCGGCACTCTGCTGGCGCGGCGGATGGATCTGGTCGAGCGCGACGCGGATGTCCGCATCATTGCGCTCACCGGCCGGCGCGTAGTCACGGCTGCTGACCTTGGTGTGGGCACGGTCCATCGCGTCCTTGTTGTTCGCGTAGGCGTCTTCGTAGCGCGCGGCGATGTCGGCGGCCTTGGGGCCATCGTAGTAGGTGTGTGTGGCGCGGATCTCGCCGGCCTTGGTGCGCAGGGCGTCGTAGTCGCCGCCGTTCTCCAGCACCTTTTCCAGCTTTGAAAGCTGGCCGGGCATCTGGTTGGCGGTCTTGGCCAGCAGGCTGATCGCCTCGAAACGACGCTCATCGGGAATATGGCTGCCGTGCGCGTCCAGGATCGACATCGCGGTCTGGGTGGCGTTGCGCACCTGCGGGTAATCGATGTTGGCGTGGATCCACTGCTTGCCTTCGTCCGAACCGGCCCAGGCGTTGATGCTGTCGCGGGTCTGTTCGTCCATGAAGCGGATCGAAGAACGGCCGCTGAGCCCGTTGCCGTGGCTGAGCAGGTCGCCACGCAGGTCGGCGCGATCGTTGGTGAACGGCAGATTGTGCGTTTTCGCGTAGGCCTGGGCCTGGTCGATCACCGCATCCACATAGGTCTTTTCGCCCGCCGCCAGCGGACGATCGCCGATCGCGCCGACCGGCCAGGTACCGCGCTGGCCGAAATCGACCTGGATCGCGCCCAGGCTGTAGCCGCTGTTCTGCGCGACGCTGCTGACCTCGCCCCAGTCCGGCTCGCGGGTACCGCGGGTGATGCCGGCGATGGACAGATGGTACGACGCCGGGCCGCCTTCGGTGCCACGGCCTACCGCGAAGTAGACCGCGCCGGAGGTGGCATCCAGGTTACGGGTATCGATGTTGTCGGGCATGGCTTACTTCCTTGTTTCTGTGCAATCGGGGGGCGGCCGGGGGCCGGGTCAGCATTCCAGCGTGGCGCGGCTCAGTCGAGCAGGTCGATGTAGCCCTGCAACTGGTCCGCACGTGCGCCGAGGCGGCGCATCTCGATCTCGCTTCCCTGCAGGTTGCCGGGCTGGGTGCTGTCGAAGATCACGGTCTCCAGCTCGCCGTCGCGCTTGCGCGACTCCAGCCAGGCACGCTGCGCCGCAACCAGCTTGGCCTTGCCGGCAGCGTCGAGCTTGCCCTGCAGCGCCTTGTAGACCTGGTTCAGTCGCTGATCCTGCAGCTTGGTTTCCTGCGAGATGCACGCTGCCTGTGCGATCGCGCCCTGGGCGCGCTGCTGGCAGGTGGTGAAGGAGGCACTGATGCCCTTGCCGGGCTGCGCCGTGGAGACCGGCGAGCGCGCCATCGCCGCACCGCTGGCGATCAGCGCGGTCAGCGTGATGCCGACCAGAAGGGACTGTTTGAACTTCGCCTGCATGCCTGATTCCTTCATTCCATTGTCCGGCGGGCAGTATACGAAGCAATCCTGACTCACGGCATCACGGCGCGCACACACGCGTACGGCCGGGACAAGGCCCGGCCGTACGTGGATTGCAGGCGCATCGCGCGCCTCGGGTGGATCAGACCACGGTCAGCGTCACATCGATGTTGCCGCGGGTCGCGTTCGAGTACGGGCACACGATGTGGGCCTTCTGCACCAGTTCTTCGACCTGCTCGCGCGGCAGGCCCGGGACCGAGATTTCAAGCGCCACTTCGATCCCGAAGCCGGTCGGAATCTGGCCGATGCCGACCTTGCCGGTGATCTGCGTTTCGGCCGGCAGGGCGACCTTGGCCTGGCCGGCCACGTACTTCAGCGCGCCCAGGAAGCAGGCCGAGTAGCCGGCCGCGAACAGCTGCTCCGGGTTGGTGCCCGGGCCGCCGGCACCGCCCAGCTCGCGCGGGGTGGAGAGCTGGATGTCCAGCACGTTGTCGGACGAGACGGCGCGGCCGTCGCGGCCGCCGTTGGCAGTGGCCTGGGCGGTATACAGAACGTTGGCAATGGACATGGGACTCTCCTGCGGAGTGAAAGGGGTGGGCCAGATGGCAGGTGTACTGTGCGCGCCTACCTCGTACTTGTGGCAACATTTCGTCCAGAAAACTTGATCTGGAGTCCGCCATGGTCGATCGACTGCAATCCCTGCTGGACCGTTTCGCGGTCTCGGCCGAGGTCTTCCACGCCGGCGCGCTGTGCGGCATCAACGATCTGCCGGCCGACGGCGAGCGCGGCCAGCTGCATCTGATCCGCGACGGCGAGGTGCGTGTCGAGCACCCGGACGGCAGCACGCTGCAGATCACCACGCCCAGCGTACTGCTGTACCCGCGCCCGCTCGCGCACCGCTTCGTCACCGATGCCACGCGGGGTGCGGATTTCGCCTGCGCCCATCTGCAGTTCGAAGGGGGCGCCAACAACCCGGTCGCCGCGGCACTGCCGCCGATCGTGTGCCTGCCGCTGGAGGGCTTGTATGGCGGCCAGCCGGTGCTGTCGCTGTTGTTCGAAGAAGCGTTCGCGCAGCGCTGCGGCCGCCAGGCCCTGCTGGATCGCCTGTTCGAGGTGGTGCTGATCCAGATCCTGCGTGCGCTGATGGAGAGTGGCCAGATCCGTGTCGGCCTGCTCGCCGGCATGGCCCATCCGCGGCTGCGCCACGCGCTGGTCGCCATGCACGAAGCGCCGGCCGACGAGTGGACGCTGGAGTCGCTCGCGCAGCGCGCCGGCATGTCACGCAGCGCCTTCGCCGACAGTTTCCGCGACACCATCGGCAGCACACCCGGCCACTATCTGCAGGGCTGGCGCACCCGCCTCGTGCAGCAGGCGCTGCGCCGCGGCCATCCGCTCAAGCGCATCGCCATCGAGGTGGGGTACGGGAGTGAAGCGGCGTTGTCGCGCGCGTTCAAGGCGCAGACAGGGCAGTCGCCGCGGCAGTGGAAACAGGGCAGTGTGGCGCCCGAACGATAGTGCGATGCGCGTCGGCGTCGCTCAGATCGCCCACTCCCGATCCGTCGTGAACATGATCGTCAGCCACCGGTCCGGCGACTCCTCGCCCAGCGCCTCGCCGATCTCGTCGCGCAGCCGGTCCCATTCGATCAGCGGCCGCGGCGGATCGTCCGCGCGCGCCACGAAGAACAATTCGATCTGCTCACCGCGTCCAACCTTGGCCACGTAACTGCGGTACTCGAGGAAACCGTGCCTCGCCACGATGTCGCGTGCCACCGCGTCGACATGCGCCTGCAGGTCCAGCGGCGTGATCAGCAGGATGTCCGACAGCGCCTGGCGCACCGTGCCCAGGGGCGCCACCACAACGAACAGGCAGACCACCAGCAGGATCGCCGGATCGATGTACGGGACCAGCCACGCCCATTCGGTGCCGCGCAGCACATAGCCGCCGACGAAGGCGACCAGGTAGGCGGCCGACATGCTCGCCGCGACCACCCAGTTCTTCGCATCGAGCGCGATGAAGTCCGAGCCGATCGACCGGTTCGCACGGCGTACGAACAGTGCCAGCCCGGTTTCGGCCACGATCGAGATCACCGCGAACAGGATCGCCGGCCCCAGCGCGATCTCGCGCCCGCCGGACATGAGTGCGTCCACCGCATTGACTGCGGCGTACAAGGCTGCCCCGATCATCAATGTCCCGCTGACCCCGAGCACGATCGGCTCCAGGTGCCAGAAGCCCATGGTGAAGCGCTGGTTCAAGCGCGACTGCAGGGTATCCACGTGGGTCGACAGGCTGATCAGGCGCACCACCAGCAGTGACAGCCAGGTCATCACCACGTCGATCAGCCCGTAGATGCCGTCGAAGATGATCAGCGAGGAGTTGGCGAGCAGGCCGAAGGCCACCGCGGCCGCGGCCATCGCCAGCGAGGCGGCGATCGACAGGCGCAGCACGCCTTGTTCGGTGGTGGGGTCGAAGGTGCCAGGGCGGAGCAGGGACATCAGGTGGTGTGCGATGGAGGGTTCATGGGAGGCATTCTCGCCTGTTGGCGTAACGGCCGTGCGTTGCGGGTCAAGCCTGCGCCAGCCGTGCGGAAAAAACCATGACAGGCGCGACGGATATTTCAGCGGTGGATCTGCCCAGGTGAAGCGGCGAGGATGTGGTCGGCGACGGCGCATTACAATCAGCGCTCCACGACGGGATCGATGGCGTGTGGCGAGCGACCTTGGGGTGCTACCGGTTTCCGCCTGCAGGCATGCGCGTGTGCACGGGCTACGAGAAAGGCAGGGCGGGTGCTGAGCTCTGGGTGGAGCGGCACCAGGCACAGCTGCGGACGGACGTGGACAAGATCGTCCGTTGGCGTGAGGCGGTCCGGGGCAACCGTATGCTGAAGGAAACTCTGCCCCCGCCGTTCCCCTAGACGCTGCAACGCACCGGCTTGCAGAAGCCTTTCGTCGCTGTTGCTGGACTTGGTGGGGACGCCCGGCCTACGCGGCTGGCCTCCATGGCCAGCGCGTCGGCTGGGCGCCCCCAGATTTCCCAGCGGCTGTGCTAATCGGTCAATGGACCTGCGTGACCGCCGGCGGCTTCCAGGTGCCCTCCGCAACCTGTTGCTTCGGTGAATACAGCCGCAACGCTAGCTTGAACTCGCCCTCTTTGGGCGACGGTAGCCAGTTGCTTTCCTTGTCCTCACCGGGGGATTCCGCCTGGATATAGATCGGCAGGGAGCCATCGCTGTCCTGCTTCATGCCACTGCGATCACCCAGCGCGTAGCGGTTGATCGCATTCGGGACAAGGTAGCTGTCGCTGTCGTACATCGTCACCGACCAGAATGCGTTGACCGGCGGGATATCGTTTTTGCTGAAGCGCAGCACGTACTGCTTGCCACCTTCGAACGGTCTGCCGTCAGCCTGCTTCTCGGCGACCGGGTACACCGCATCCTCGGCGAGGTTGCCGCCCACACCGTAGAAGGTCCAACCGGCTCGGTACGGGTACTGCGTACCGTAGCGCCCTAGGTCCAGCGCGATATTCCAGCCGTTTACGTTCTTGCCACGCGGCGTGTCGTTCATCAGCTTCACGCCGTCGGCGACGCCTTCGCTGATTGCCCGCTGCACTTCAGGGGTAAACGACGCCATGCTGAAAGTCTTGCCCGGCGCGATGTCAAGGCTGGCGATGCGCTCCAGTATCGGACCGTCCTCCTGATAGGGGGGTTTCCCACCATCAACGCATTGAGGCGACTGAAAAAGTCTTGAGGTGACATCGCCAGGACCTGCTTCGGCACGGGGGTGTCGGTCACGCCGTCCTTGAGCGGCACCTCAATCGGTGGGGTGTAAGTCTTGCCCCACTGCGACACCGGGATGAGTCGGTACTTGTCTTGGAGCGCGTGGACGGCGCTGTAGTCCTGTGGGCCTGCGGTGTAAGTGCGGCCACCAATGGCGGCTAGGTTGGTGGGAATGCGCAGTTCAGTCAGACCTTCAGGCAGGGTGCCGGTCCAGCTTGGACCGACAAGAGCAAAGTCCCCGCCTTTCGCTCCGACCGAACGGGAACCGGGCGCATGCGGCACGTTGTTCCATGCGTCGATGATTTGCATGATCCAGAAGCGGTTACCCATCGGCGGTACCGATAGCACCATCGGCTCCTTTGACAGGTCCACCTGCGCAAGCGAGTACAGGGTATCTACGTTAAGCCCGACAATGGTCTTGTTGTCTGCATCGGGGAAGGCGCGATAGTGGACGAACTGATTGATCGGCGCGCGCGTGGCGTCCGGTTTGGTGACGTGTGTGGTCACGTCGGTTTGAGTGCCGATATACACCAGCGGCAAGCCGAACACCCAAGCGTCACGGGCTATGACCTTAGCTTCGGCGGCGGATATGGTCTTCATGGGCGGAGTCGACTCGTTAGGGTCGGGAGCAGGGCCTGTAGCGTCGCGCCTGCAGCCGGCCAAGCAGATAAAGAAGGCAATGACGAAGAGCAGCATTGTGCGGTGGAGCGTCATAGCCAGACCTCACAAGTGGCAGATTTACATGCTCCCGCTTGATCGGACTCCGGTCTACCGCAATACCTCGTACCTGCGGCCAGTAGTTCTACCGGTGCAAAGACTCCGGACGAAGCTGTGTGTATCGTTTCAGCTCATTCCATGACTCGTGCAGCGTGACCGCTGCGACCTCGGGGATGTCGTACCCCTGCTCAAACAGCCGTGACGTGGCCTCGTGGCGCAGGTCGTGGAAACACAGGTCTTCAATCCTCAGCTTCGCACAAGCGCGGGTAAACGCTGTCCCTACGGAATTGGAGTTGTAGGGGAAGATCGGGCCGTCTGCCGGCGGTTTTGGCTGGCGCTGCACGATGTCCCACGCTTCGCCCAGGAGCGGGAAGCGCTTGTGGTTGCCCACCTTCTTACGGGGGTGCTTGGCGTCGCGCAGCAGGGCGGTGCGGTTTGTCTGGTCCACATCGGACCACAGCAACCGGGTGATCTCGCTCTCGCGCTTTGCTGTCAGGACGGCGAAGTCGATGATGTCCACCATCGGGATGGTTGACCGCCACGCCGCCGCGCGGAAATGCTCCCGCAGCCGCTGCAGCTCTTCGTCCGTGGGCCGCCTGTCCCGGCGCTTGGACTTTCCGACCAGCCGCAGCAGTCGGAGCACCGGCCGCGCCTCGGCCACGGGATCGCTGGCGAGCTTCACGCCCTTCATCGGGCCGGCCAGCTTCAGCAGCTCCGAGAGGAACCCCAGCTCTACGTTCATGGTTGCCGGCGCGCAGGCTGGGATAATCATGCCGTTGGCCATCATGTGATCGCCGCGGATTCGCCGGCGGGTGTGCTCGATCACATCGTTGGCCGTGAGCTTCCTGGCCACGATGTCGCCCAGGCCCTCGCGGATTCTGGTCATGTTGCCGGAGTGGGTCTTGGAGATGGCCCTTATGCTGGCCAGCTCGTTGATCCGCCAGTCGATCAGTTCGCCGATGGTGAGCTCTTCACCGGGTGTACCGCCTCGGGCCTCGTGATCGGCCAGCTCGCGGTCCATGCGGTCCCCCCAGGCCTTCGCAGCCGTCTTGGTGGGAAAGGTCCGGGTTTGGGTGGGGTGGCCTTTGCGGCGCACAATAGCGCGCCAGCGACCGTCCCGATTTTGCAGGGTTGCCATGGTGTACCAGCTCGGATGTACCACGCCCTCCGTGGTACGCCAATGGTACAGCTGGTTGGGAAAATGCGGGAAAAGTGGTGCAAATTCGGGAAAGAGAGAGATGCCTATATGCTTGATAAGTCAATGAAAATTAAAGAAATCAAGGGTATTCGGCTCTGCGTTGCCCCGATGATGGACTGGACGGACCGCCATTGCCGGTACTTCCACCGGCTGCTGGCGCCGGGTGCACGGCTGTATACCGAGATGGTGCACGCCAACGCGGTGATCCATGGCGACCGTGAGCGCCTGCTCGGCTTCGACGGCAGCGAGCATCCGCTTGCGCTGCAGCTCGGTGGCAGCGATCCGGCCCTGCTGGCCCAGGCCGCGCGCATCGCGCAGGCGTGGGGCTACGACGAGGTCAATCTCAACTGCGGCTGCCCCTCCGACCGGGTCCAGGCCGGGCGCTTCGGTGCCTGTCTGATGCGCGAGCCGGCTCTGGTCGCCGAGTGCGTGGGTGCGATGGTCGCCGCAGTGGACATCCCGGTGACGGTGAAGTGCCGACTCGGCGTGGATGACGACAACGACTACGAAAACTTCGTCAATTTCGTCGATCAATCGGCCAACGCCGGAAGCGCGATGTTCGTGGTGCATGCCCGCAACGCGTGGCTGAAGGGCCTCTCGCCGAAGGAGAACCGCGAAGTGCCGCCGCTGCGCTACGACTGGGCGCGCCGTCTCAAGGCCGACCGTCCGCAGCTGCAGGTCGTCCTCAACGGTGGCTTGGCCACGGTCGAGGCCGCGCAGGCCCAGTTGCCGGCGCTGGACGGGGTGATGCTGGGCCGTGCGGCCTACCACGACCCCTACGTGCTGCATCAGCTGGAGGCGGCCCAGACCGGTGCCCCGCTGCAGTCTCGCGAGGCGCTGCTGCGCGCCATGCAGCCGTACATCGAGGCCCAGCTGGCCCGCGGGCTGGCGCTCAAGCACATCACCCGGCACCTGCTGGGGCTGTTCCACGGCCAACCCGGTGGGCGCGCCTTCCGCCAGATCCTGAGCGAAGGCTCGCATCGCGTCGGGGCCGACTGGAGCCTGATCGACCAGGCGCTGGCGGTGACCCGCGCCCAGGCCGAACGCGTCGCGGCGTGAACCGCATCACCCTGTCAGCTTGACAAGGGCCTCGCTTTGGCCGCCAATGTTCACTTAGATGAACAAAGCGGGGAGGCAACCGGAAAAGTTCAGACCGGATTCACTGGCTAAAACCAAGAATTCGCTAAAGATTCGTAAAGCGCCGGCCCAGGCTGGCGGTTGCCGATTCACAACTTTTGAACGTTTAGCCGCGCTCCGCTAGGATCAGACCGATGTTCTCCGTGACCCGCCACCGCCGCATCGCTGCCTTCGCCCTTCTGGCGACGGGCGCAGCTGCCTCCGCCAGTGCGTGGGCGCAGATGCCGCCGGAAGCGGCCCGTGCCGAGATGATGCGCACGGCCGAACGCGGTGGTCCGCAGGAGCGCTCGCTGTCCGATGCGGTCCGTCGGGTGCAGCGGACTACCGGTGGACACATCCTCGGCGCCGAGCGCGTGCCCTTCGACGGGCGCGACATCAACCGGGTCAAGTACATGGATGACCGCGGCCGCGTCCGTTATATGGACGATCCCGCGACATCGCGTTCACAGCCCCGCACGCCGCGCTCGGATATGTCATCACTACGCGGCGATAACCCCTGAACAGGGATAGTTGTCCGCAGTCATCTGCATTACCCACTGGCCCCATGGGGCCATACCCAGGACACTAGGGAGAGTTCATGCGTATCCTTCTGGTCGAAGACGAAGCCCCGCTGCGGGAAACACTGGCAGCCCGGCTCAAGCGCGAAGGCTTTGCCGTCGATGCTGCGCAGGACGGTGAGGAAGGTCTGTACATGGGCCGCGAAGTACCGTTCGACGTCGGCATCATCGATCTGGGCCTGCCCAAGATGTCGGGCATGGAACTGATCAAGGCGCTGCGCGACGAGGGCAAGAAGTTCCCGGTGCTCATCCTGACCGCGCGTTCGAGTTGGCAGGACAAGGTCGAGGGCCTGAAGCAGGGCGCCGACGATTACCTCGTCAAGCCGTTCCATGTCGAAGAGCTGCTGGCCCGCGTCAATGCGCTGCTGCGCCGTGCCGCCGGCTGGAGCAAGCCGACGCTGGAGTGCGGCCCGGTCGCGCTGGACCTTGCCGCGCAGACGGTCAGCGTCAACGGCAGCAACGTGGACCTCACCAGCTACGAGTACAAGGTGCTCGAGTACCTGATGATGCATGCCGGTGAACTGGTCTCCAAGGCCGACCTCACCGAACACATCTACCAGCAGGACTTCGATCGCGACTCGAACGTGCTGGAGGTCTTCATCGGCCGCCTGCGCAAGAAGCTCGACGCCGACGGCGAACTCAAGCCGATCGAAACCGTGCGTGGCCGCGGTTACCGCTTCGCCATTCCGCGCAACGAAGGCTGAGCTGCGGCTGGCGATAGATGATGTCCGGCCGTCTGTGGTTCTTTAAACGCTGGCGGCCGCGCTCACTGCAGGCGCGTCAGCTGTTGGCCGCCTCGGTGGGCCTGGTGGCCTTCCTGGCCTTGGCCGGCTACGCGCTGGATGCCGCCTTCGCCGATACCGCGAAGGCCAACCTGCGCGAGCGGCTCAAGAACTACGCCACCGCGTATGCGGCCGGCATCGATTTCACCCGCGACCGCTCGCTGTACATCCGCGAGCAGCCGCCGGATCCGCGCTTCGACGTCCCGGGCAGCGGCCTCTATCTGCAGGTCGTGATGCCCGACGGCAAGGGCAATTCCATGTCCGCTGAAGGCCCGATGCTGCCGACCGTGGGCGGCGGCATGCTGGCCCCGCGTCAGGAAGTCTTCGAAGGCCCGTTGCCGATGATCCAGATCGACGGCAGCGAGGGCTCGGCCTACCGCTATGGCATGGGCCTGGTCTGGGATGCCGACGCCGACCCGGCCACCGAATTCCCGTACACCATCTACGTGCTCGAAGACTCGCGCGCGCTCGGCGCACAGCTGCGCGTGTTCCGCGGGCGGGTGTGGTTCTACCTCGGCGGCATCGGTCTGATCCTGCTGCTGCTGCAGACGGTCATTCTGCAGTGGAGCCTGCGCCCGATGCGGCGCGTGATCAACGAACTGACCAAGGTCCAGCGCGGTGAAACCGAGCGCATGAGCGAACGCCATCCGCGCGAGCTTGAGCCGCTGACCGACAGCATCAACGCCTTCATCGAGAGCGAGCGCGAAAACCTCGAGCGCCAGCGCAACACCCTGGCCGATCTCGCGCACAGCCTGAAGACACCGCTCGCGGTGCTGCGCACGCAGCTCGACAGCGGCGCGCGCGATGAGGATCTGCGCGAAGAATTCGACGTGCAGCTGCGGCGCATGAACAACCTGGTGTCCTACCAGCTGGCGCGCGCGGCGTCGTCCGGCCACAAGCTGTTCTCCGCCCCGCTGCCGATCGAGTCCAACGCCGAAGAGATCGTGCGTGGCCTGGAGAAGGTTTATGCCTCCAAGGGCGTGCTGTGCGAGTTCGACATCGACCCGGCCGCGCGTTTCCATGGCGAGCCCGGCGATCTGCAGGAACTGCTCGGCAACCTGCTGGAGAATGCGTTCAAGTGGGCCAAGCGCCGCGTGCTGCTGACCGCGCATCCGTTGCCGGCACCGGGTGCGCGTCGCGCCGGCCTGGTGCTGTCGGTGGATGACGATGGCCCGGGCATCGCACCGGAGGACATCGCCAAGGTGCTGCAGCGTGGCGTGCGTGGCGACGAGCGCGTGCAGGGCCACGGCATCGGTCTGTCGATCGTGCAGGATCTGATCAAGGATTACCGCGGCGAGCTGCAGGTGAAGCGTTCCCCGGAGCTGGGTGGCGCGCGCTTCGAAGTGAAGTTGCCGCCGGGGCCGTAAAGGCCGTACCGACCAACGGTCGGTACCTACCGATGGCCCGTACCCCGGCATTCCCACGGGACAGGTAGCCCACGACCGTTGGTCGTGGCGCACCTCACCGCATCAGGGGCGACGGACCATAGAACCGTTGCAGATGCGTGGCCACCGCCGGCATCTCGCATGCCAGCAGCGCCGGTGCGGAAAAGTGGTACTCGCTGACCACCGCGAAGAACTCCTCCGGCGCCTCGGACGCATACGGATCGATCTGCGTTTCCCGACCCCGGTCCACCGCAGCGCAGAACGCGTCATAGGCCTGCTGGAAATCCGCCGCCCACTGTTTCTGCCACGCACGTGGCAACGGCGGTGTGCCGTCGATCGCGCCGTCCAGCGCATCGATCTTGTGCGCCATCTCATGCACCGCCACGCAGAACCCGGCCTCGGGATCGGCGATGTCGGCCTGGATGTCGGCCCACGACAGGATCAGCGGGCCGCTGTCCCAGGATTCGCCGATCAGCGCATCGTCCCATTCGTGCAGCACGCCGGCGGCATCCACCTGGCTGCGGTGCACGCGGAACGCGTCGGGATAGACGATCAGCTGCGACCAGCCGCGCAGACCCACCTCACCCAGCTCCAGCAGCGGCAGGCAGCACAACGCGGCCAGCAGCACGCCATCGGCGTCGTCCAGCTGCAGTCCGGCGGCCGGGCTGATGGTTTTCTCGTGCAGGAAGCGGGCGGCCAGGGCGCGCAGGCGTTCGCGGCGGGCAGCATCCAGCTTTCGCAGCCAGGCGGCGCGTTGGCAGGTGGTGTCCCAGAGGGTGGGGTCGATCTCGCGTGGCGTGCGGCGCAGCCAGCCCAACAGTCGTTCGATCAGCGGAACATACCCGGCAGGAAGCTGTGCCACTTCGGCGCACGCAGGCGCGGCAGCACGTCCTCATCGCCGCCGCCGCCGGTGCTGGTCCCGCTGCTGGCGCTGGGCTTGACCGTGGCGGGTGCGGCGGACGCAGATGCCGATGCCGGCGCACTGCGCTCGTTCTCACTGGCCGAATAGACACACGCGCCGCGACCCGCCGTGGTGAGCGCATCGGAAGCATGCGCGGCCAGCGGGGCCATCAGGAGGAGCAGGCAATGGGCGAACGGGCGCATCGTCAACATCCAGCGGCGGGTGAAGTTCCCGATTCTAGCCCGATTCCGCCGGGGGATTGGAAGGCCCCGGGCGGGCGCTGGCGGCGGCTTTCCCGCATACTTTTCCCGTTTACCCGATGGAAGCTGCCGTGGACGACCGCCAACTGCTGGCCAAACTGGGCGCCGGGCGCCTGTCCGGCGACGCGCTGGCGCGCGAACTGGGCCAGACCCGTGCCGCGATTTGGAAGCGGATTCAAGGACTTAGGGCGGCGGGCGTCGATATCGACGGACGCGCCGGTGACGGCTACCAGTTGCAGCAGCCGCTGGACCTGCTGGACGCCGAGGCGATCCAGGCGGCGCTGCCGGGCCCGGCCTCGGGCCAGCTTGCCTCCCTGCAGGTGGCCTGGTCGGTTGCGTCAACGAACAGTGAATTGCTGCGCTGCAGCGCGCCGGAGCGCGGGGCAATGGTCCTGCTGGCGGAGCGCCAGACACGCGGCCGCGGCCGCCGCGGACGGGCCTGGGCCTCGCCACTGGCGGCGCATATCTATCTTTCCGTGCTGCGTGGCTTTGCCGGTGGCCTGTCGCGGTTGGGCGGGCTGAGCCTGGTCGCCGGGGTCGCGGTGGCCGAGGCGCTGCGCGAGGCGGGTTTTCGCGACGTCGCGCTGAAGTGGCCGAATGACCTTGTCGTCGATGGACACAAACTCGGCGGCCTGTTGATCGAGGGCGGCGGTGAGTTCGCCGGGCCCGCGCGTGCGGTGATCGGCCTGGGGGTCAACGTGCGCATGCCCGCCGCGTTCGCCGCGGAGATCACCCAGCCCTGGACCGATCTGGACACGCTGTCCGGCGCACAGACGTCGCGTAACGCCGTGGTCGCACGCATCCTCGCGGTCCTGCTGCCGGCACTGGACGCGTTCGAGCAGGACGGTCTTGCGCCGTTCCTCGCGCGCTATGCCGTGTTGGACAGCCTGGCCGGGCGCGAGGTGCAGGTGGAAGAGGGCGGCGTGCTGTTTGCCGGCACGGCGCTGGGTCTGGCCGACGATGGCGCGCTGCGCGTGCGCATCGACGGCAACGAACGGGTTTTCCATGCGGGCGAAGTCAGCGTGAGGGCGCAATGAGCGACTGGTTGTTTGATCTGGGCAATTCGCGCTTCAAGTTCGCGCCGCTGCAGGGCATGCGCGCGGGCGATGTGCAGGCATGGCCGCATGGCGCCGAAGCGATGCCCGCCGCGGCACTGGATGCGCTGCCGTCGGGTGACACCGCGTATGTCGCCAGCGTCGCAGCGCCCTCGCTGACCGCCGCCATGCTGGATGTGCTGCAGGCGCGCTTCCGCCATGTGCGCGTGGCGCGCACCGAAGCAGAGTACGCCGGAGTGCGGATCGCCTATGCCGATCCCGGCCGCTTCGGCGTGGACCGCTATCTGGCGCTGCTGGCCGTGGCGGCGCGGGGCCAGGCCGTGTTGATCGCCGGCGTGGGCACCGCGCTCACGATCGACCTGCTCGATGCCGATGGCCAGCACCACGGTGGCCGCATCTCGGCCTCACCGACCACCATGCGCGAAGCGCTGCATGCGCGTGCGGTGCAGTTGCCTGCGGCAGGCGGCGACTACAGCGAGTTCGCCAATGACACCGCCGATGCGCTGGCGTCCGGCTGCGATGGTGCGGCGGTGGCGCTGATCGAACGCAGCCGTGTACAGGGCGGTGAACGGCTCGGCACGCTGCCGCACCTGCTGGTCCACGGGGGCGGTGCACCCGCCCTGCTGCCGCTGCTCGGCGATGCCGAATTCCAGCCTTCGCTGGTGCTCGACGGGCTGGCCCGCTGGGCCGTGCATCAACCGCCGTCGGCAGGCTAGGATCAGCCGATGCTTACCCGTGCCCTGATCGTCGTCCTGGTCATCCTCAACCTCGGTGTCGCGCTGTGGTGGCTGCTGCGCGGCGAACCGGTCAGCGAACCCCCGGCCTCGCCGGTCGGCGTGGCGCAGCTGGAAGTGCTGCCGTCCACGCAGGCGCCCCCCGCTGCGGCGACGCCGACTGACAACACGGCGGCGCTGCAGGACGTGACACCGGCCGCGGTGCCGGTGGCCGAGCCGCCGGCGACGACCGCAGCGCCGCCCCCCGCCGTGGCTGCCACGCCCGCGCCCGCGCCTGCAGCTACCGCGCCCGCTGTTGCGCCTGGTCCCGCCGGCGCCCCGGCGGTCGCCCCACCGGCACCGGTCGCGCCGCCGGCCGCGCCCGCCCAATGCGTCAGCCTGGGGCCCTTCGCCGACCGCGCGACGGCCCAGGCCGCGCAGTCCCGCGCCGGCAGTGCCCTGCGCACGGCCCGGCTGCGCGAGGTCGCCGATGCCGGCGCCACCCGTTACCGGGTGCTGCTGCCACCCGCCGCCAGCCGGGAAGAGGCGCAGGCCACGGTCAAACGCATCGTTGCGGCCGGGGTGAGCGATTACTACATCATTGCCCAGGGCGAGGAGACCCATGCCATCGCGCTGGGCCAATACCGCAACCGGGAAGGCGCGGATCGTCGCCTGGCGGCGCTGAGCGCGGCCGGTTTCAAAGCGAAGATGGTCGCCAGCGGTGGCGATGGCAGCGCGCAGTGGTGGCTGGATGCGACCCTGGCAGCGGGTACAGAGGCCGCCGCGGCACGCCAGCGCAGCGGCGCAGCCCAGCAGCGCTCGCTGGAATGCGCGCGCGTGCGCTAGAATCCCGGCTCCGCGACGGGTCGTCCCGCCGCGATGCCCATGCCGGCATAGCTCAGTTGGTAGAGCAACCGCCTTGTAAGCGGTAGGTCCCCAGTTCGAATCCGGGTGCCGGCACCATTGCTGCACGGTCGATGACGGCTGCTGCAGCGCCGCGAGTCGTATCACCTCGCGCTGGCTATGCTGTTCCTCTTTGCAATGGAGGCAACAGCGATGGCGATGTATTCCCCGGTTTCCCTGATTGGCGTGCCCACCGACATCGGGGCGGGCCACCGTGGCGCGGGTCTGGGACCGGACGCCCTGCGCATCGCGGGCCTGGGTGATGCGCTGATCGCGCGGGGCGTGGAGGTGCGCGACCTCGGCAACCTGGACGGTCCGCGCAATCCGTGGACGGCACCCGTGCAGGGGTATCGCCATCTCGACGAGGTGGTCGCCTGGAACCGCGCGCTGATGGACGCCACCTATACCGAACTGCAGGCCGGCCGGATGCCGATCATGCTCGGCGGCGACCACTGCCTGGGCATTGGTTCGATCACCGCGGTCGCGCGCTGGTGCCGCGAGCAGGGCAAGGACCTGCGCGTGCTCTGGCTGGACGCACATTCGGATTTCAACACCAGCGAGGTCACCCCGTCGGGCAATGTGCACGGCATGCCGGTGGCCTGCCTGTGCGGGCTCGGCCCGGATGCGTTGACCCGGCTCGGCGGCGACGCCCCCGCGATCCGCCCGCAGCAGGTGCACCAGATCGGCATCCGCTCGGTGGACCAGGAAGAAAAGCGCCTGATCAAGCAGCACCAGGTCGATGTCTACGACATGCGCTACATCGACGAAGCCGGCATGAAGCGCACCATGGAAGCGGCACTGGCCGGCATCGATGCCAACACCCATCTGCATGTCAGCTTCGACGTGGACTTCCTGGATCCCAGCATCGCGCCGGGCGTGGGCACCACGGTGCCGGGCGGGGTCAACTACCGCGAGGCGCAGCTGGTGATGGAGATGATCGCCGACACCGGGCGCATGGGCTCGCTGGACATCGTCGAGCTGAATCCGCTGCTGGACAACCGCAATGCCACGGCCGAACTGGCGGTGGATCTGGTCGAAAGCCTGTTCGGCAAATCGACGCTGATGCGCGATTGAGAACTTCTGGCTGAACAGCGTTTTCCTGCATTCACATCCGCTGCACGCCGCTCCAGCCAGATTGCACGTCACGCGGCGCTGTGTGTTTCGACCCACGGCACTGCAGGTCAGGAAGGGGAGCTGCGCTGGCGTGCTCTCCTGACAGGCGGGACCGGATTTCGGTATTGAATTTGAACAACCAGGAGAACCCCATGAAGCGTGTTATCGCACTGATGCTGTTGTCGATGTTCTCGGTGGCCATGCTGTCCGGCTGCAACACCGTTGCTGGTGCCGGCAAGGACGTGCAGAAGGCCGGTGAATCGGTCGAAGACGCTGCCAAGGGCAACTGATCCGCGGATCAGCAGTCAACGGAAAAGGCCGGGAATTCCCGGCCTTTTTCATGTCCGCTGGATGACAGTGCGGACGGATGCCGTAGTGAATCATTCAAGCTCGTGAGCATGCGTTTCATCGCCGCTTGACCGTGCGGCAACGCGCCCTGGCGCAATCTGGTCCCACGGCGAGATGGCCGTTGCAATCAAGGAAGCGAATCCATGAAC
Source organism: Stenotrophomonas sp. TWI1183 (assembly GCF_039673115.1). Taxonomy (NCBI): domain Bacteria; kingdom Pseudomonadati; phylum Pseudomonadota; class Gammaproteobacteria; order Lysobacterales; family Lysobacteraceae; genus Stenotrophomonas; species Stenotrophomonas sp. TWI1183. Next base: position 81,644 of record NZ_JBDJKZ010000006.1, on the reverse strand, counting down.
AAAGACATCATTTCCGGCAAGTGGACGCAGCTCAAGGGCAAGGCGCAGGCCAAGTGGGGCGACCTGACCGACGACGATTTCAAGGTGGCCGAAGGCAATGCCGAGTACCTCGCAGGACGCCTGCAGGAACGCTATGGCTGGGCACGCGACCGTGCTGAAACCGAAGTCCGCGACTTCGAAGCCGCCATGCGCAAGGATTATCCGGATTACCACTGAGGGGTGATCCGTTGCGACGGCGCAGCCGTCGGGGGTTGAAACCGGAACGGGCCGCGAGAGCGGCCCGTTTTTTCATGCGCTTGGTCCGGGATCAGCGATCGCGGTACGGCGGCGGGTCCGGCACGTACTGGCCGGGGAAGGCCTGCGGCTCGTCGCGCGGTGGTGTGCTCCGCCGTGGAAGAATCCCGCGTGCCCTCAGATTGCGCTCACTGTCGTAGCGGACCTGCAGCTGCTGCGCTGGATACGCCGTGGCGCGCTCGAAGGCGGTGTTGCGCACGCGCGATGCCTCGCGCTGGCCATGGCCGGTGCCCAGTTGGGGGGCGGGGGCCGAGGAACCGGTCACGCGTGCGCTCTCCATCGTCGATGCGCGCGCCTGCGGGCGTGCCTTGGCATCGGCCGCGCCGGCCACCGCGGGCGCCGCTTCCCAGGACACCCGCCCGGCTTCGTGGAACACCGCCACCCCGATCACCCCGATGTTGTCCGGGCGTCCGGTACGGGCCGCATAGCTGCGGTCCGGATCGGTGAACACGAACTGGGCGACCTCGTCGGAGGATTTGCGCCAGCCGTGGATATCGGTGGTCTGCCACGGGTTGAGCACATAGCCGGTCTGGCCGGGGGCAGCCACCTCGCCGCTGATGGCATTCAGGCCGTCGACCGAGAGCACCACCAGCACCCGCTCGGCGCTGCCGTTGCGCAGGCGCACGCTGTAGCGATGGCCCTGCTGCCCTGCCACCCAGCGCTCGCTGCCCTGGCGGTACTGGGTGAGGGCCTGGCCGCTGTCGCGGTCGATCACGGTCAGGTGGACGGGCCCGGTGTCGTAGCGCAGAGAGGGCGCCGGCTTGAAGCCGCAGAGGGCCAGCACGGCAAGCAGGGGCAGGATCAGGCGTTTCATGGCAGGGCTCCGCAGGGCAGGTGCAGGATCAAACGCACGGGCCCGGCGAACGGGGTCGAGCGCGGGCAGGTAAACTGGGGCGGTTCATCTGTCCGCATTGATTCCCCATGACTACCCGCGTCCTTACCGGCATCACCCCCTCCGGCACGCCCCACCTGGGCAACTACGTCGGCGCGATCCGTCCGGCGATCACCGCCAGCCAGGCCTCGGATATCGAGAGCTTCTTCTTCCTGGCCGACCTGCACAGCCTGATCAAGGCGCAGGAGCCGGAGCGTACCCAGCGCTCCACGCTGGAGATCGCGGCAAGCTGGCTGGCGTGCGGGCTGGATCCTGACAAGGTGTGGTTCTACCGGCAGAGCGACATCCCGGAAACCACCGAGCTGATGTGGTTCCTGACCGTGATCGCCAGCAAGGGCATCCTCAACCGCGCGCATGCCTACAAGGCGGCCGTGGACAAGAACCGCGAGGAGCAGCTGGATGATGACGCCGGGGTCAGCGCGGGATTGTTCATGTACCCGGTGCTGATGGCGGCCGACATCCTGATCTTCAAGGCCAACCGCGTGCCGGTCGGCCGCGACCAGATCCAGCATATCGAGATGGCGCGCGACTTCGCCCAGCGTTTCAACCACGTCTACGGCCACGAATTCTTCCCGCTGCCGGAGGTGGTGATCGATGAGCAGGTCGCCACGCTGGCAGGCCTGGACGGCCGCAAGATGAGCAAGAGCTATCACAACACCATCCCGCTGTTCGCCCCGCGCGCGGAGCTGAAGAAGCTGGTGTTCGCGATCCTCACCGATTCGCGCGCGCCGGGCGAGCCGAAGAGCACCGAAGGCTCGGCGCTGTTCCAGATGTACCAGGCCTTCGCCACCCCGGAACAGACCGCTGCGTTCGCGCAGGCGTTCGCCGACGGCATCAGCTGGGGTGATGCCAAGCAGCAGCTGTTCGAGCGCATCGACAGCGAGATCACCCCGCTGCGCGAGCGCTATGACGCGCTGATGGCCGAGCCGGAAAAGATCGAGGCGCTGCTGCGCCGTCGTGGCCAGCAACTGCGCGAGCAGTTCGCCGTGCCGCTGCTCAAGGAGCTGCGCCATGCGGTTGGCCTGCGCGATCTATCCACGGCCGGTGACGTGCCCAGCGAGGAAAGCGAGGCCGCGCGCGCCGCACCGCCGCTGTTCAAGCAGTACCGCGAGAAGGACGGCCGTTTCTACTTCAAGCTGCAGGCCGGTGACGGCACGCCGCTGATCCAGAGCGAAGGCTTCGATTCGCCGCGCGATGCCGGCCAGCTGATCGGCGTGCTCAAGCAGACCGAGCATGGCGACGGGCTGCAGAGCGAGCTGTTCAAGCTCGAGGCCGAGGTCGACGTAGTGCTGGCCGCACTCCAGGCGCTGCGCGGGTAACGCCTGCCGCTGCCCGGCGACCAGGCAACCGCAGCATCACGTAGTGCCGGCCGCTGGCCGGCAACCAGGCGAACGCTCCATCACGCAGGCATCGACCGTGGGTCGATGCAACCGCTATGGCATGATGCCCCTGCACGCCGCAGGGGCGTGTTCCTGCACGGGAGACTGCGATGGCCTGGTTGTCGTTGTTGTTGTTCCTGCCCTGGTTCGTGCTGTTGGGCACGCTGTACTGGCTGTTCCCGCGCCAGCCGCGTGGCACCGCGCGCCGCCTGTTCGATGGTGTCGCGCTGGTGCTGGCCTTCGTGCTGAGCATCCTGGCGATGCTGTGGGGCCACCACATCGGCGTGGTCCAGAACGATGCCGGGCCGATCTGGCGGCAGGTACTGGCGGTGCTTTATGCCTACGGTGCGTTCCTGGCGGTGATGGTCGCTGCGGTGCTGCTGCGCGGACCGCTGCTGGCCGCCACTGCGACCAAAGCCGCATCGAAGCCGCTGCACTGATCGACGTAAGATGGGGGCGTTTCGTGCCAGGGATGTGTTGATGCACTCCGACCCCAGCATTCATACGATCGACACCGCGTTCCAGCGCGATGATTTCGACGCAGCCTACCTGATCGTCGAGAACGGCCGGGCGGCCTTCATCGATTGCGGTACCGGCCTGGCCGTGCCCGCGATGCTCGCCGCATTGACGCGCGCAGGCTGCACGCCCGGGCAGGTCGATTGGCTGATCCTGACCCATGTGCACCTGGATCACGCCGGCGGCGCCGGCCTGCTGATGCAGCAGTTGCCCAACGCCACCCTGGTCGTGCACCCGCGCGGCGCGCCGCACATGCTCGATCCGACCCGCCTGGTCGCCGGGGCCACCGAGGTCTATGGCGAAGCCGAGATCGCACGCAGTTATGGCCCGGTGCTGCCGGTGCCCGCCGCGCGCGTGGTGATTGCCGAGGATGGCCACACCGTGGATCTGGCCGGGCGCGCACTGCTGTGCATCGATACCCCCGGACACGCGCGCCATCACCTGTGCGTGTGGGACGCACGCAGCCGCAGCTGGTTCACCGGCGACACCTTCGGGCTGTCCTACCGCGAGCTGGACAGCGCGCAGGGCGCGTTCATCGTGCCGACCTCTTCGCCTGTCCAGTTTGATCCCGAGCCGCTGAAGCAGTCGATCGCGAAGATGCTGTCCTACGATCCGCAGGCCATGTACCTGACCCACTACGGGCCGGTGGCACCGCCGCGGAAACTGGCGGCGGATCTCGTCGAGCAGATCGATGCGATGGTCGAGATCGGTCGCCAATGCGATGGTCGCCCGGACCGGCATCGCTGCCTGGTGGCGGCGCTGACCGCGCTGTACCTGGAACGCGCGCAGGCACACGGCTGCCCGCTGGATGACGAAGCGGTGACCCGTGTGCTGGCGATGGACATCGAGCTCAACGCGCAGGGCCTGGCCTGCTGGCTGGATCGCGATCGCCGCTAGTGCACGGTCACGGGGGTGTCACGTTACACTCCGGTGTCCCGTTTTCGTCCTGGTGTCTGCCGTGAATCCGATGCGCATGCTGCTGCTGTCGTCCTGCCTGTTCGTGGGCGGCCTGGCCCACGCCGCCAATGATCTGCCCGGTGGCGGCATCGATCCGCAGGCCCTGTCGCGGCATGTGCGCATCCTGGCCTCGGACGAGTTCGAAGGCCGTGCCCCGGCCACGCCCGGTGAAGAGCGCACGGTCCAGTACCTGATCGAGGAATTCAAGAAGTACGGCCTGCAGCCCGGTGGCGTCGACGGCGGCTGGGTGCAGCCGGTGCCGATGGTGCGCGCGCAGGTCGATGGCCCGGTGCGCGCGCAGCTGCGCCAGAAGGGCAAGCAGCGCGCCCTGGCCAATGGCGAGGACGTGACCCTGCAGAGCCTGCGACCGCAGGATGCGGTGGCGATCAAGAACGCACCGCTGGTGTTCGTCGGCTACGGCATCGATGCGCCCGAGCGCCACTGGAACGATTACAAGGACGTCGACCTGCACGGAAAGATCGCCGTGGTGCTGATCAATGACGCCGATTTCGAGGCCGACCAGCCGGGCGCGTTCGATGGCAAGGCCGTGACCTACTACGGCCGCTGGACCTACAAATTCGAAGAGGCCGCACGCCGCGGTGCGCAGGGCGTGCTGATCGTGCACGAGACCGCGCCGGCCGCGTACGGCTGGGCCACGGTAAAGAGCTCGGGCACCTCGCCGCTGTTCGATATCGAACGCACCCGCGAGCAGGCCCTGGCCCAGCACGTACCGGTGCGCGGCTGGATGCAGCGCAGCCTGGCCGAGCAGCTGTTCCGGGACGCGGGCCTGGATTTCGAGGCCGAGAAGCGCCGCGCCATGACCCCGGCCTTCAAGCCGGTGGCCCTGGGCGATGCGCAGCTCTCGGTCGACTTCAAGCTCAAGCGCGAGCAGGTGATCACCCGCAACGTGGTGGCCAAGCTGCCGGGTGGCGCGCATGCCGATGAAGCGGTGATCTTCTCCGCGCATTGGGACGCGTTCGGTATCGGCCAGCCCGATGCCAAGGGCGACCGCATCCGTCGTGGCGCGATCGACAACGCCACCGGCGTGGCCACCGTGCTGGAGCTGGGCCGCGTCTTCGCTGCCGGCCCGCAGCCGCAGCGCACGCTGTATTTCGTGGCGTTGACCGCGGAAGAGAAGGGCCTGCTCGGCGCCAGCTATTACGCCGCGCACCCGCTCGCCCCGCTCGACAAGACCGCTGCGGTGTTGAACATCGAGATGTTCAGCCCGGATGGCCCGACCCGCGATATCGCCTCGTGGGGCAAGGGCCGGGTGTCGCTGGAAGGGGACCTGGAGCGCGTGGCCAAGGCACGGGGCCGTACCTACTCGCCGGACCCGAACCTGGAAGCCGGCTTCTTCTACCGCGCCGACCATTTCGCCTTCGCCCGCCTCGGCGTGCCGGCGATCACCATCGGCCCGGGGCTGGACATGCGCGAAGGTGGCGTCGAAAAGGGCCGTGAGCTGCGCGATGCGTATTTCGCCGCCTGCTACCACCAGGCCTGCGATGCCTGGACCCCGGGCTGGGACCCGAGCGGCCACGCCGCCGACACCCTGCTGGTCTACGACCTGGGCGCGGAACTGGCCAACAGCCGTCGCTGGCCGCAGTGGGAAGAGGGCTCTGAATTCCGCGCCGAGCGTGAAAAGACCGAGTCCGCGCGCCGCTGATGTAGGGGGGGATTGCGGGATCGCCGCATCCGCCAGCAAAACCAAAGCCCCCTGAGTCAGGAGGCGGCCGCGTAGTGGCGGGGGTCTGGGTGTTGGTAAGAAGGGGCCCGCGGTTTGCGCAGCAAAGCGTGGGGCGCCAGCGCGTATGCGATGGCGCGTCCCCTACTTGCGCGTGCCATCGAGCCAGTTCGGGCCCTTGTTGGTCAGGAAGAACATGTAGACCACCAGCGATACCGCGATGATCGCCGTGACGTACACCGCGAACATGCCGACCTGGCCGGTCTTCAGCGCACCCTGGTACAGCAGCGGCGCGGTGCCACCGAACAGCGAGTTGGCCATCGCATAGCCGAAGCCCACGCCCAGTGCGCGCACATGGGTGGGGAACAGCTCGGCTTTGACGACCGCGTTGATCGAGGTGTAGCCGGTCAGGATCACGAAGCCGATGCCCAGCACCAGGAAGGCCATGAACGGATCGTGCTGGTTGGGCAGTTCGGTGATCAGGTACCAGCTGTACAGCACGCCGCCGATGCCGAAGAACACCAGCAGGCTCTTGCGCCCGACCATGTCCGACAGCCAGCCACCGATCGGCTGCAGCACCATCAGGAAGGTCAGCACGCCGAGGTTGATCATCGTGCCGGTCATGACGTCATCGCCCGCGAACGCGCTCTGGATCATCTTCGGCCCGTTGACCGAATACGTATAGAACGCGACGGTGCCGCCAGCGGTGATCAGGAAGCACAGCAGCAGCGGACGCCACTGGTTGACGAACAGCTCACGCATCGAGCCGGAGGCCTTGGCGCGGCCATCGCGTGCGGCTTCGATGGAATCGGTCTGCAGCGATTCGTCCATGCTCCGGCGCAGCCAGAACACCACGATCGCCGCGATGCCGCCGATGCCGAACGCCACGCGCCAGCCCCATGCGGAAATCTCCGGCTTGTCCCAGAAGGTCAGCATGCCCAGCAGGGTCAGCTGCGCCAGCACGTGGCCGCCGACCAGGGTGACGTAGTGGAACGAGGACAGGAAGCCGCGCCGGCCGGGGATGGCGGCCTCGGACATGTAGGTCGCACTGGTGCCGTACTCACCCCCGGTCGCGAAGCCCTGCAGGAGGCGCGCGAACAGCAGGATCACCGCCGCCCAGATGCCGATCTGCGAGGCGGTCGGGGTGATCGCGATCAGGAACGAACAGGCGGCCATCACCGTGACCGACACCGTCAGCGCCAGCCGTCGGCCGTAGCGGTCGGCGAAGCGGCCGAAGTACCACGCGCCGATCGGGCGCATCAGGAAGGTGGCGGCGAAGATCGCCCACACATACATCGTGGAGTTCTTGTCGGCGGCCGAGAAGAACTGGGATTCGAAGTACACCGCGAAGACCGAGTAGACGTAGACGTCATACCACTCGACCAGGTTGCCGGCCGAGCCTTTGAGGGTGTTGGAGATGGAGCGCCGCAGGGCGGCCCGTTCGGGGTGTGCCGCGGTGGCGGGGACGGAAGTGCTCATGCAGGGTAGGGGTCCTGGCTGGGAAGCGTTGATTGCTCTTGTTACCTTACCGCACGTCAAAAACGGGTGCGTGTCAGGCATCACGCGGCGGCCCGGTGAAATCAGCGTGCCAGCACAAGGGGTGCCGCGCCATCGGCAACGGCCTAGAATCCGGGTTCCCCCGTACCGTGGTGGCCCATGGCCGTTCTACCCGAATCCCCGTCGGCCGCTCCCCGCAGCGGCCTGGTCGTCCTGGCGCTGCTGCTGGTGTACGTGGTCTGGGGGTCCACCTATCTCGGGATCCGGCTGGCGCTGGAAGGCGGCGCGCTGCCGCTGACGATGGTCTCCGGTGGCCGGTTCATCATCGCCGGCTCGCTGATGTACGCCGTGCTGCGCTGGCGTGGCTCGCCCGCGCCGACCCGGCGCCAGTGGCGCAACCTGGCGATCATGGGCCTGACCATGCTGGTGCTGGGCAACGGCATGGTAGTGCTGGCCGAGCGCACGGTGTCCTCGGGCCTGGCCGCGACCGCCGTGGCCTCGGTGCCGCTGTGGATGGCCCTGTTCGGCGCGATGCGCGGGCAGAACGCCAGCCGCGGCGAGTGGCTGGGCATTGCGATCGGCTTCCTCGGCGTGGTCTGGCTCAACGCCGGCAGCAGCCTGACCGCCTCGCCGCAGGGCCTGATCCTGCTGCTGATCGCGCCGATCGGCTGGGCCTTCGGCTCGATCTGGGCGCGCGGCCTGGACCTGCCCAGCCCCTTCATGACCGCCGCCGGGCAGATGCTCTGCGGTGGCGCGATGCTCATCGTGCTCGGCCTGCTCAGCGGCGAACGCCCGACCACCTGGCCCAGCATGAATGGCCTGCTGGCGGTCGCCTACCTGTGCATGTTCGGCTCGATCGTCGCCTTCACCGCGTACGTGTGGCTGCTGCACAACGTGCGCCCGGCGCTGGTGGCCAGCTATGCCTACGTCAATCCGGTGATCGCGGTGATCCTGGGCGTGATCATCGGCAACGAGCATTTCGGCGGGCGTGACCTGCTGGCAATGGCGGTGATCCTGGCCGGCGTGGTGGTGCTGACCCTGGCCCGGACGCGCGCGAAGTGAGCCTGCCTGCGCAACACAGCCTGCAGGAGCAGCGCCGCGGCTTCGCGATCACCGCCTTCACCTTCACCCTGTGGGGGCTGGTGCCGGTCTACTGGCACCTGCTCAAGGCGGTGCCGTCGCAGCAGATCATCGCGCACCGCATCATCTGGAGCACGGTGCTGGTGGTGGCCTGGCTGCTGCTGAGCAACGGGATGGGCTGGTGGAAGGCCATCGCCGCCCAGCCGCGCGCGCTGCCGACGCTGGCGCTGAGCAGCGTGGCGATCGCGTTCAACTGGGGCCTGTACATCTGGGCGATCAATGCCGGTCACGTGATCGAGACCAGCCTGGGGTACTTCATCAACCCCCTGGTGAGCGTGGTGCTCGGCGTGGTGGTGCTGAAAGAGCGCCTGCGCCGCCTGCAGTGGCTCGCGGTGGCCTGCGCGGCCCTCGGGGTGGCATGGCTGACCGTCGATGCGGGAACGCCGCCCTGGATCGCGCTGGGGCTGGCCTGTTCGTTCGGTCTGTACGGGCTGCTGCGCAAGATGATCTCGGTGGATCCGGTGGCCGGCCTTGGGATGGAGAGTCTGTATCTGTTCCTGCCGGCGATCGGGTTCGCGCTGTGGAGCGAGAACGGGCACGGCGGGGCGTTCTTCAGTGGCTGGGGCTGGCGCAACGATGCGCTGTTGATCTTCGGTGGTGCGGTGACGGCGTTGCCGTTGATCGGGTTTGCGTACGGGGTAAAGCGGATTCCGCTGTCGCTGGTCGGGATCCTGCAGTACATCGCGCCGAGTATCGGCCTGCTGTTGGGCGTGTTCTTTTTCCGCGAGCCGTTCGATACGGCGAAGGCGGTGGGTTTCGCCGCGATCTGGACCGGGCTGCTGCTGTTCATCGGCGACGGTGTTTGGCGGTCGCGGGTTGGGGGTTTGAAAGGCTGAAAAGCCTTGAAGCCTTGAAGCCTTGAAGCCTTGAAGCCTTGGGCTGCGGGGATGGCTGGCTGGGCAGGGTGTGGGTGGGTGCGCGGGACCCGCCGTGAACCCATCCATGGCGGCATATGGTCCCGCGCACCCACCCACACCCCGCCTCCGACAGTTGGCTGGTGGCCTAGGTAAAGCCAAGGGCGGTCTGGCACTGCGGCGCCATTTCTGCAGCGCCGAGCGGCGTATTGATTCGGTGGGGCAACGCCGGTGGAAGCTCAGCCAAGACAGCGCGCAGGCAGCAGGGTTGAGCGAGCTGTAGCCAGGCGGAGGCTTGTTGAACAGGCCGACTAAAGGTCAGTAGAGCTAAGCCAAACCAATCAACGCAGGGCTCATCAACGCCGAGCAGATCAAAGCAGAGCAGATCAAAGCAGAGCAGATCAAAGCAGAGCAGATCAAAGCAGAGCAGATCAAAGCAGATCAGATCAAAGCAGATCAGAGCAGAGCAGAGCAGAGCAGATCAAAAGCCGCAGCCGCAGTGCCGCTTTTCCATTGCGCACCAGCCCACTGTCAAAGGGTGGGCACGGGTGGGTTGGCGGGACCATTTGCCGCCTTGGTTGGCGGCATATGAGCTTACATGGACGTACTTGCAGCGGGTCCCGACAACCCACCCGTGCCCGCCCAAGCCAGGGCTAGCCCAGCACTAAAGGCTGTTGCTCTAAAGGCTGTTGCTCTAAAGGCTGTTGCTCTAAAGGCTGTTGCTCTAAAAGCCAGAGCTCCAGAAGCCATCGCTCAAAAACGGCAGCGCAAAAAAAGACGGCGCCCGAAGGCGCCGTCTTACTTCCACTCAGCGGCTTGGAGAGAGTAAGCCGCAGATCAGAAAGGGTTGATCAGGCGAACCCGATCAGAAACGCTGCTGGTACTTCATGTACATGTAACGGCCGATATCGAACCCACCGTAGTACGTGAAGCTGCTGTTCGGCTGGCTGTACATGATCGGACCCTGATGGTCGAACACATTGTTCACGCCCATCGACACCGTGCCATTCCACGGCAGCACATAACGCACCTGGATATCGTGGAACGTGTTCGAACCCACCTTGTTGATGCCCTGCTGGCCCGTATAGGCCGAGCTGAAGCCCGGATTGCTGCACTCCGTCGTGTAAGCGCAGTTCTCCTTCATGCTGGAGTAGTAACGCGCCGTCCAGCCCAGGCCGAAGTTGCCGTACTGATAGTCCAGATTGAGGTTCGAACGCACGCGGAAGTTGCCTTCCCAGCCCGTGTACTGACGCACCGGCGTGGTGTCGACGTTGTCGTTCTTGCGCTCCAGGTAATCCACGTACGTGGTGTTCCAGGAGACCGCGAACTTGCCGATCGCCAGTTCCGGCAGACGGTAACGGATCGACAGGTCATAGCCGGCCGTTTCCTGGTAGCCCGCGTTCAACAGCGTGCGGTCCAGGCCGTTCACCTGGCCGATCGTGCGGCCCGACTTGGCACGCGTGAAGCGGTCGCACGCGGCGTCCACGCCCAGCACGTAGCACTGGTTGAGCATGTCCGTGGCCGACTCACCGACGATCACGTCGTTGATGCGGATCTTCCACCAGTCCAGGCTCAGGTCCAGGCCCGAGACGAACTCCGGGCTGTACACCACGCCCACGGTCCAGGTCTTGGCGGTTTCCGGCTTCAGTGCGGCGTTGGAGCCCGAGCTGAAGTCCGTGCCACCCTGCTGGCCCGGTACCGTCGCGGCGGTGCCGTCAGCGGCGAGCTGGCGGAAGTTGGCCGGGACACCGTTGGCCAGGCAGCGCGCCAGGACCTGCGGGTTGTTGGCGGCCGCGCCGAAGGTGGTGTCGCACGGATCGGTGTACGAGTCACGCGTGCTGGTGGTGCCGCCGTACAGATCTTCCACGGTCGGTGCACGGAAGCCGGTGCCGTAGGTGGCGCGCACCAGCAGGCTGTCGATCGGCTTCCACTTCAGGCCGAACTTGGTGTTCGTGGTCGCGCCGAAGTTGTTGTAGTCCGAGTAGCGACCGGCCATGTCCAGCGACAGTTCGCGGGCGAAGGCCATGTCGGCCAGCAGCGGGACCTGCAGTTCCAGGTAGACCTCGTTGAGCGAGTAGTCGCCCTGGGTCGGCTGGCCGGTAGTGCCGGCGATCTGGCCCTGCTGGACCATCAGGTCCGGCGAGTAGCTGGCTTCTTCGCTGCGGTGCTCGACACCCAGTGCACCCAGGATGTCACCGGCCGGCAGGCTGAACAGCGAGCCGGAGATGTTCGCGCTGGCCACCTTGGTGGTGCTCTGCATCTTGTCGGTGAAGCGGGTGAACAGGAAGTCCTGCACGTCCTGGTTGCTCATCGAGCCCGGACCGGTGTAACCCATCGGGGCCAGCGGGTTCCACGGGGTGCAGCCAGCGATTACGTTGCCGACGCTGCCGCAATGGGCAATGCCCTGGCCATCGATGAACGACGGGCCCACGGCCTGGTTCACGTTCGGCTGGTACATGCTGCCCGTGCCGATGCGCTCGCCTTCATTGCGGTTGTACATGTAGCTGACGTTCCAGTCCCAGTAACGCGAACCGGTGTCGAAGCTGCCTTCCAGGCCCAGGCTGGCGCGCTTGGTGGTCAGGTTGTTCTCGGTGCCGCGCGGCAGTTCTTCGGTGCGGTGCGCGAACGCCACGTCACGGCCGAACGGGTTGAACGCGCTGTCCTTGGACAGCAGCGCACGCGAACCGGTGCTCTGGTACGGGTAGCCGGCCAGCTGCTTGCTCGACTCGCGCTCGCTGTACAGCGCATCGGCGACCAGGCGCAGGTCATCGGTGATCGAGAAGCCACCGTTGGCGAACACCGACTTGCGCTGCAGACCGGTGAGCAGGCTCATGTTGGTCTTGGTGTTGGCATCGTTGGCCTTGTCGGCCGGCGTGAAGTTGCCCAGCTGGGTCGGATCGCCGCCCGGGCCCACGCTGAGGTTCTTGCCATCCACGGTCGCGTAGCCCCACGGGGTGACGCCGCTCAGGCCGTCGGCCGTGTGGCGCGGGCCGTTCGGGTACGCGGTGAACTCACGCTCGCCACCCAGGACCGGATCTTCGTCGGTGTACTCGCCACCGACGGTGACCCAGCCGCGGTCGAAGGTCTTGCCGAAGGTCGCGCTGTAGGCGGTCTTCTGGCCGTCGCCTTCGCTGTACTGGCCGACGTAGGCGCTGACTTCCGCGCCGTCGAAGTTCTTGCGGGTGATGATGTTGACCACGCCGGCGATGGCGTCCGAGCCGTACAGGGCCGAGGCACCGTCGGTTAGCACTTCCACGCGTTCCACGATCGAGGACGGGATCGAGGCCAGATCGGAGTAGCCGCCGGCGCTGACGCCCATGCGGCGGCCATCGATCAGCACCAGGCTGCGTTCCGGGCCCAGGTTGCGCAGGCTCACGTACATGCCGCCGAAGTCGCGCCCCGATTCCAGCGAGGAGGCACGGCTCATGCTCGGCGAACCGGCGGCGGTGACGTCCTGCAGGATGTCGGCGACGTTGACGTAGCCCTTCTTCTCGATCTCGGCGCGATTCAGCGCGACGACCGGCTGGGCGGACTCGACGCTGGCCTGGCGGATGCGCGAGCCGGTGATCTCGATGCGATCAAGGTTGGTGGTGCCGTCATCGGCACTCTGTGCGAAGGCGGGGGCACTGCAGCTGGCGACAAGCGCGATGGCGATCGCGTTGCGCAGCGGATTGGTCTTCAAATACATCCGTGCGTTTCTCTTTCTCTGTAAAAACATTCGCCCGTTCGGGCGGCGTGGGGAACAACACACCACGACGTGGGGGGCGGGAGTCTAATGACTTTTCAAAATTTTTACTTTCATTTGAAAGCGTAAAAAGCGCTTTAAATGAACGATTGCTGACAAATCCACGCATTCAGACGAAACCTTTTTCACATCGTCGTGCAGCGTGAAGAAAACAGCACCATCGCGGTGGGCCGAGGCAGCAATAGCGGCGACGCGCGAGGCAACTTGAGTGCGTGCGGCGTGTCGTCGCAGCGCGCGTACAGCCACGCGATCGACAGCTAAACGTGCAGTGAACACGCGCGCACGAAAAAAGAACCGCACTCTTGCAAGTGCGGTTCCAGACTTGCTATTTCGCGTGCGCGATCACGCGCACGCGCGTTGTTCAAACGTATCGCTCAGGTCTCGCGCAATGCCGTGGTGATCGGCAGCCGCGCCGCGCGCAGTGCCGGGAACAGGCCGCCGACCAGACCGATGCCGAGTGCCCACTTCAGGCCCGTCCACAGCAGCTGCGGGGACACCTGGAACTGGAACACCACCTGGCTGAAGTTGTTGCCCAGCGTGGACACGGTGTAGTTGTTGAACACCAGCCACGCCACCAGCCCACCGAGCAGACCGCCCAGCAGGGCCAGCAGCATCGTCTCCAGCATCACCGCCGTCACCACCGGCACGCCGCGGAATCCGATCGCGCGCATGGTGGCGATCTCACGTGCGCGCGTGGCCACGGCCGCATACATCGTGTTGAGCGCACCGAACACCGCGCCGATCGCCATGATCGCGCCGATCACCGTGCCCAGGATGCTGATCAGCTTGCTCAGGCCGCCGGATTGCTTGCGGTAATAGTCGCGGGTGGTCTCGACATCCAGTTTCAGGCGTGGGTCGGCCTCCATGGCCGTCTTGAACTGCTGGAAGCCCGCCGCCCCTTCGGTACGCACGTTGACCGACTGGTAGGCACTGCGGTTGTACGTGGTCGACAGCGTCTGCGTGTCCGACCACAGCTCCGACTCGTGCACATCGTTGGAAGCGAACACGCCCACGACCGTCCATTCCTGCTTGCCCAGCTGCAGGGTCTTGCCGATCTCCAGGCCCTCGAACTGCGCCTGCGCGCCCTTGCCGACCACGATCTCGCGCAGGCCCGGTTTGAACCTGCGGCCGGCGATGATGCGCACGTTGTCGCGCACCGCCCAAGCCTGCTCGCCGACACCGCGGAACTGCACGTTGGTATCGCTGTGGTCGCTGCGCGAGAGCAGGCTGATCACCTGCGACAGCTCGGCGGAGATCAGCGGCTTGCCGTCGCTGCCGCGGGCCACGCCGGGCAGGGTCTCGATCAGCGGGACCTGGTCGCGCATGATCACCGAGTTGGTTTCCGCCTGCGAGCCACCGCGCAGCACGATCGCCACGTCATCGCTGCCGCTGCGCTCCAGGGTGGCCTTGAAGCCATCGCCCATCGCCAGCATGGCCACCAGCACCCCGACCACCCCGGCGATGCCGACCACGATCACCGAGGAGGCACCCCAGCGCTGCGGCAGGCTGGCGATGCCGATACGCGCGGCCGCCAGCGACAGCCGGCCACTGCGGGTCAGCACCAGCCAGGCGGCCAACAGCACGGCAATCGCCAGCACCATCCACCACGGCAGCACGATCCACACCACCAGGGCGACCAGCAGCACCACCACGGTCAGTACGTTCCACATCCATTGTTTGTTCATGGTGGTCTCCTCAGCGCCCGGCCAGTGCATCGACGATCTTCAACCGCTGCGCGCGCAATGCCGGCAGCAGGCCCACCACGATTCCGATCACCGCCATCAGGGCCAGTGCCATCACCCACGTCTGCGCCGGCACGCCGGGCAGGCTGATCATGCCCTGGCTGCTGGCGCTGATCACCGGCATCACGATCGAGGCCAGGCCCATGCCGATCAGCCCACCGAGCACGATCAGCAGCACCGACTCGACCATCACCAGCACCAGCACCGTGCCGTCCTTGAAGCCCAGCGTCTTGAGGATCGCCAGCTCAGGGATGCGCTCGCGCACCGCCTGGGCCATGGTGTTGCCGGTCAGCAGCACCAGGGTGAAGAACACCGCCGCCATGATGCCGGTGACGATCAGGCCGATATCGGCGAACTGCTTGGCGAAGGCCTGCGAGAACGAGGCTTCGGTCTGCGACTTGGTTTCGTGGTCGGAGTTCAGCGACAGCGCGTCGATCGCCTGGGCGACGCGCGAGGCATGCGCCGGGTTCTCCAGCTGCACGGTGTAGAAGCTGACCTGGTTCTTGATGTAATCGTTGGACTCGTCGAAGTAGCTCCAGTGCAGCAGCAGCTGGTTCTCCGCGCCGGCGTTGTTGCGGTCCTTGGCGCGGTAGATGCCACTCAGCTCCAGCGGCCAGTCGTTGCTGCCCTTGCGCGGGAAGATCGTGGCCTGCATCGGAATGGTGTCGCCGACCTTCCAGCCGAAGCGCTTGGCCAGCGCTTCACCGACCAGCGCGCCGGTGCGGGTGTTCTTGAACGCCTCGGCCTGCTCGGGCGGCAGCTCGAACTCGGGGTAGAGGTCCATGTAGTTGTCCGAGACCGAGAAGCTCGGGAAGAAGTTCTTCTGGTCCTGGTAGATGCCGCCGAACCACATCGCGTAATTGACCTTGCGCACGCCCGGAGTGGCTTCGATGTCGCGCAGCAGCCGTAGCGGCAGGCTCTGGGTGATCGAGAGCTTGGAGGACACCACCAGCCGCTTGGCGCCTTCGATGGTGTCACCACCGGAGTTGAAGGCCACCCGGACCGAATCGAGCATGCCGAACAGCAGGAAGGCCGCCACCACCGACAGCAAGGTCAGCAGGGTGCGGGTCTTGCTGCGGAACAGCTGTGCCCAGACCAGCGAGAAGTATTTCATCGCCGCATCCTCCGTCAGTGGGCCGCTGGCACGTCGGCCAGTTCGCCCTTGTCCAGGTGCACCGTGTGCGTGGCGTACTCGGCGGCCTTGGGATCATGGGTGACCATGATGATGGTCTTGCCGTGTTCGCGGTTGAGCTGCTGCAGCAGCCCCAGGATCTCCTCGGCGGACTGCCGGTCCAGGTCGCCGGTGGGCTCATCGCAGATCAGGAAGGTGGGGTCGGAGACGATCGCGCGGGCGATCGCCACGCGCTGCTGCTGGCCGCCGGAGAGTTCGTTCGGGCGGTGGCTGCGGCGGTCGGCCAGGCCGACCAGGGTCAGCGCGATCTCGGCGTTGCGCTTGCGCTGCGCCGCGCCCAGGTGCGTGAGCAGCAGCGGCAGCTCCACGTTCTTCTGTGCGGTCAGCATCGGCATCAGGTTGTAGAACTGGAACACGAAGCCGACGTGGTGGCTGCGCCAGGTCGAGAGCTGGCCACCGCTCATGCGGTCGATGCGCTCGCCTTCGATCTCGATCTCGCCCGCGGTGGGCGTGTCCAGCCCGCCGATCAGGTTGAGCAGGGTGGTCTTGCCCGAACCGGACGGGCCCATCAACGCGACGAAATCGCCCGACTGGATGTCCAGATCAATGCCGTGCAGCACCTGCACTTTCTCGGGGCCGCGCTGGTAGGTCTTGGTGATGTTGCGGAGCGAAACCAGGGTGGACATGGGTGGTTCTCCGTGGATCAGTGAGAAAAGGCATGCGGCGCGCCCGGGCGAAGGCCGCCGGGTTCCGCGGTGACGGCCAGCCGCCACCGTGCGCGCCGTGACGGCACGAGGGAGTCGCACTTGCTGCGAGCGTGGGGGCGGCTCGCGTACTGCTACCTTCGGCCCGTCAGGGGGTTTCGGTGACCTTGCTGCCGTCGTGCAGCTCGGCCGGTGGTGAGGTCACCACGACCTCGCCGGCACTCAGGCCCTGCGTGACCTGGCGGTCGTTGTTGAGCGTGGTGCCCACGGTGAGCGCGCGCTGTTCCACCCGCGCATCGTCCTTGACCACGAAGGCGACCGTCTTCTGGTCGCGCTCCACGATCGCCGCCGCCGGTACGCGCACGCCCTGCGGCTTGGCGGCTTCGGTGGGCTGGGCGCTTTCCAGGAAGCTGACCCGCACGCCCATTTCCGGGACGATGCGCGGGTCCTTGGTCTTCAGCGCCACGCGCACCTTCACGGTGGCCTTGCCGCGGTCGGCGGTCGGGATGATCGCGATCACTTCGGCCGGGATTTTCCAGTCCGGGTAGGCATTGAGGGTGGCTTCGACCGGCATCTTCGGCTGCACGCGGCCGATGAAGGATTCGCCGACCTCGACTTCGATCTCCAGCGAGTCCATGTCCACGATGGTGCCGATGCCCGTGCGGGTGAAGCCGCCGCCGGCCGACAGCGGCGAGACGATCTCGCCCGGCTGCGCGGCCTTGGCGGTGACCACGCCGGAGAACGGCGCGCGCACGATGTTGTTGTCCACGCCGAGGTCGGCGATCGCCAGCGAATCGCTGGCCACGGTGGTGTTGCGCTGGGCAGTCTTGAGCTGGGCGCGCAGGTTGTCGCGCTGGGCGATGGCCAGGTCGTACTGCGAGCGCGAGACCAGCTGCTGGCCGACCAGTGCCTGCAGGCGGCCGGCCTCGGCATCGGCCTGGGCGACCTGCGCCTGCAGTCCGGCCAGCTGGCTGCGCGCGGCCTCCAGCTGCGAGGCCGAGAGGCTGCGCTGTGCGTTGGCATCGATCGGGTCGAGCGTGGCCATGATCTGGCCCTCTTCCACACGCATGCCTTCCTCGATCATCACCTCGCGGACCTTGCCGGTGATCTTGGCCGAGACGGTGGCCATGCGCCGGGCGACCACATAGCCGCTGGCATCGAGCACCGAGCTGCTGGCGCCGCCCTGCTGGATCGCCACCACCGGGGCAGTGGTCACCGCGATCGGGCGCTCGCGGCCGAACACGAACCAGGCCAGCCCGGCCAGCACGATGAGAAGGACGATCGCCAGCACGATCCAGCGGCCACGTCGCGGGGGCGACGGCGGCGGCGAACCGGCCTTGCGGTCGATGCGGAGTTCCTTGAGCAGTTCAGCGGATGCGTTCATCGTGAGTCTGGACGGGGAATCGGGCCGAGTGTGACCGCATCGGCGGCCGGGGGGCAAACCGGCACGGTGGCCGGGTGGTGCACAGCATGCCCGGCGGCCAGCGGCGTCGGCAGTGACAGCTGTCACCTGTATGGGCTGACGCCGGCCACTGGGACCGGCAGCGCGGATGACGGACGCTGTGGGTGTCCTCTCTGGGAGTGCGTCATGACCGAGCCTTCTGTGTTGTCCTTGGCCAGTCTCCAGGACGCCGAGGTCCACTACGGCAGGGGCGCCTGCGACGTGTTGGCTGAAGTGGCATGATCGCGCCTGATCGCTCTGCTTTGGAATCGCCCGTGTCCTCCAGTCGGCTCGCCTCCCTGCTGCGCCCCGCGCCGGATTCGGCCGTGGCCGAGAACCTGCGGCGCGGCAGATCGCCATGGGTCGATGCGATCCACCTGCTGTGGACGCTGTGGGTGTTCCTGACGCCGCTGTTCGGCGGTGGCTACACCTGGCGCTGGGCGGCGCTGACCCTGCTGACCTACCCGGTGTTCCTCGTGCTGTACGCCGGTGTGCTGCTCGCACCGCGTTGCCACGCACCGCGCTACGCCCTGTCGATGGTGGTACTGGGGCTGGTACCGCTGGCGTGGTACCCCTCGGCGGTGAGCTACTTCATTTTCGGCTGCGTCACCCTGCGCGTCTCGCGCCGCAGTGGGTATGGGCGTTATCTGCTGCAGCTGGTGGGATTGAACGCGCTGTTCGTGGTGGTGGGACTGTTGGCCCACTATCCGTGGCAGGCGCTGATCTGGATCCCGAGCATGGCGATGATCATCAGCCTGGTGGTCAACTTCGAGACCGCCAGCCATGAACAGGATGCGGCGCTGCAGCTGTCGCAGGACGAAGTGCGTCGGCTCGCGGCGACCGCCGAGCGCGAGCGCATCGGCCGCGATCTGCACGATCTGCTGGGGCATACGTTGTCCTTGATCACCTTGAAGCTGGAGCTCTCGCGCAAGCTGGCCGACCGCGATCCGGTGGGCTCGCGCCGCGAGGTGGACGAGGCCGAGACCATCGCGCGCCAGGCGCTGGCCGAAGTGCGCAGTGCAGTCACCGGTATCCGCGCGAGCGACCTGGCGGCCGAACTCGCCTCGGCCCGGTTGCTGCTGGAGTACCAGTATGTGCATCTGCACTACGCGCCGCCGCCGCCGATGCCGGTCGATACCGAACGGGCATTGTCACTGGTCCTGCGCGAGGCGGTGACCAATATCGCCCGCCACGCACAGGCGCGGCAGGCGTGGATCACCTTCGAGCAGGACGGGCGCAGTCTGTTGATGCAGATCCGCGACGATGGGCGCGGTGGTCTCCACGTCGATGGCAACGGGCTGACCGGCATGCGCGAACGCGTTGCGGCACTGCGCGGCACCCTGCTGATGCAGTCGGCGAAGGGCGAGGGCACCTGCGTGACGGTGCGGGTCACCCTGCCGGCGGCAACCACGCCGGTCGTGGCACTGGTCACGCCCGATGCCCTCCCGGACGGAGCCGCGCCATGATCCGCATCGTGCTCGCCGAAGACCAGGCGATGGTGCGCGGCGCGTTGTCAGCGCTGCTCGGGCTGGAGCCGGACATCGAGGTGCTGGGCAGCGCCGCCGATGGCGAAGCCGCGTGGCGGATGCTGCAGCAGCTGCAGCCGGACATCCTGGTCACCGATATCGAAATGCCCGGCCTGTCCGGGCTGGAACTGGCGCAGCGGATCGCCCGTCAGGGACTCCCGATCAAGGTGGTGATCGTCACCACCTTCGCGCGCTCCGGCTTCCTGCGCCGCGCGCTGGATGCCGGGGTCTGCGGCTATCTGCTCAAGGATGCCCCGGCCGAACGCCTGGCCGATGCGCTGCGCCAGGTGCAGCACGGCGGCCGCGCGATCGACCCGCAGCTGGCGCTGGATGCCTGGTCGCAGGCCGATCCGCTCAACGACCGCGAGCGCCAGGTGCTGCGCCTGTCCGGCGACGGACGCTCGGCCAGCGAGATCGCCACCCAGCTCGGGCTCTCGCACGGGACGGTGCGCAACTACCTGTCCGAATGCATCGGCAAGCTGGGCGTCGCCAACCGCATCGAAGCGTATCGGCTGGCCCGGCAGAAAGGCTGGTTGTAACGCGGTAGGCGCCCACCGTTGGTGGGCGCGATGCATGGGATCGATACCGGCCGCCCCCACCGACCAACGGTCGGTGGCTACCAGGATGACAGGCAACCTGATTTATCCGGCATCGTCGTTGCGCTCTTTCTCCGGGCCCTTCGCCATCGCCTGGAATACGCCATCGCGGCGCACCCACAGGTGGAACAGCGCAGCCGACAGATGCATCACCACCGTGGCGAACAACACATAGGCCAGCAGGCTGTGCGCATTGCGCAGGGCGGCGTACAGCGCCGGGTTGTGCGGCAGGATCGCCGGCAAGTGCACGCCGCCGCCCATCACGATCGGATAGCCACCGGCGGAGAGCATGCCCCAGCCGACCAGCGGCATCGCCAGCATCAACCCGTACAGCACCCAGTGCGAGGCATGCGCGGCCGCAGCCTGCCAGGCGGGCAGATCGGCCGGCAGCGGCGGTGGACGGTGGCGCAGGCGGTTGTACAGCCGCACCAGCACCAGCAGCAGGATCGCGATGCCCAATGGCCGATGCAGGTCGATCAGCATCGGCCGCCAGTGCAGCGAAGCGACCATGGTCACGCCGACGAACAGCATGGTCAGGATCATCGCCGCCATCAGCCAGTGCAGGACGCGGGCGAGAAGATTGAAATGGCCGGCATCACGGTTCATCGCGCACCTTCCTTGCCCGTGGCAGCGGGCGCGTTGCCGCGGGCGATTTCGCGCTCGCGACGATTGAACGATTGTGAATACACCGCCGAGCGCGCGGCCAGGATCGGATCATCGGTGCCGGCCACGCCGCTGGGCAGGATCAGCGGATCGTAGTTGAGGTCGCGGCAGGCGCCGGTGGCCTGCGGCTGCATGCTGCTCAGGGTCAGCGTGCCGGCCTTCACCTGGCGGCGGTCCTCCGGCCACACCTGCGAAGGATCATTGACCGGGTCGCCATCGTTGGCGACGGTCACCCACATGTCCCAGCGCACCGGACCCTGCGCCAGCCGCTGCGCGAACTCCTCGCTGAGGAAATCATCGTCGGACTGCGCGCGCTGTTCCGGCGTCATGTCCTCGAACGGTGCCTGTGGACGCATGCTCCAGCGCACGAAGCGGTGGCTGCCATCGGCGGCGGTGAAGCGGAAACTGTTGACGCCGTTGTAGGCGGTGTTGGCCCAGCTGTTCGACCACGGGGCGGTCTTGGCCCACTGCTGGAAGGCACGCGCAGAAGGGTATTTCTCCAGCACGGCCGCCATCTTCGCCGGATCCGGTTTACCGGTGGCCGGGTCCGGGATGCCCGCACGGGTCTGCTCGAGGAAGGCTTCCGCGGTGGGTACCGCGAAGAACGGGAAGCTGTTCATCGCCATCCGCCATTCCTGGCCGTCATCGCTGACCAGCTGCAGCGCCATGCTGCGCACGCGGGCCTTGTTGTCGGCGCCATGCGGATCGCCGCCGCCGATCGAGAGCCGGCCCAGCACAGGCACCTGGGGCTGGCGGAACACGCGCGCTGAGCTCAGCGCCGCGCCCTCCGGTGTGCCCTGGAACACACCGCTGACGCAGACGCCCTTGGTATGCGCACGGCGGAAGCCGGGCTGCGGTGGCCCCGTCGCCTCGATGGCATCGGTGAAGGTCTGTGCGGTGACGCGGTCGCGACCGATCCAGCCGGCCAGCCAGGCGAAAGCCAGCACCAGACCCCCCGCGATCAGGGCGATCAGTGCGATCCACAGCAGCGGTGATGGAGGGCGTGGACCGCCCGGTTCGCGACCAGCGCGGGTATAGCCGAAGAGCGACATGTCCGGATTCCTGCCTTCACGATGCGTGTGGGTGGGCGACAGGGGGCATGGTGTCAGAACCCGGCGCAGGCCGATATTCACATTTTCGACAACTCTTCAGAAACGACGATCCCCGCCGGGGCGGGGATCGTGGGGGTCACAGGTGAGGCGCGGCGCCTCAGGCGTAACGCGTCTTCAGCATCGCCCACGCCGAACGCAGCGCCAGCGCTTCGCCACCGGCCGGACGGCCCGGGCGTTCGCCGTCGTTCCAGGCGTACACATCCAGATGCGCCCAGGTCTGGCCTTCGGCGATGAAACGCTCCAGGTACAGCGCGGCGGTGACCGAGCCGGCCATGCGCGAACCGGCGTTGGCCAGGTCGGCGATGTTGCTGTGCAGGTAGCGCAGGTACGGGCGCCACAGCGGCATGCGCCAGACCGGATCGCGCACCGATTCACCGGCCTGCAGCCACTGCTGTGCCAGGGTGTCGTCGTTGCTGAACAGCGCCGGCAGGTCCGGGCCGAGCGCGATGCGGGCCGCGCCGGTCAGGGTGGCGAAATCGAGCACGATCTCCGGCTGCTGCTCGCTGGCATAGGTCAGCGCATCGGCGAGGATCACCCGGCCTTCGGCGTCTGTGTTGTCGATCTCGATGCTCAGGCCCTTGCGGGTGGCGATCACTTCGCCCGGACGGAACGCATCCGGACCGATCGCGTTTTCCACCGCCGGGATCAGCAGGGTCAGCTGCACCGGCAGCTGCTGGGCCATGATCAGCCCGGCCAGGCCCAGCGCGTGCGCGGCGCCGCCCATGTCCTTCTTCATGTTGCGCATGCCATCGCCCGGCTTGATGTCCAGCCCGCCGGTGTCGAAGCACACGCCCTTGCCGACCAGCGCCACATGCGGCTGGCCTGCGCTGCCCCAGCGCAGCACGATCAGCCGCGGCGCGCGATGCGAGGCGCGGCCCACGGCGTGGATGGACGGGAAGTTCTGCTCCAGCAGCGCATCGCCGGTGATCACCTCGATCTGCGCGCCGTGGGCCGTGGCCAGTTCACGTGCGGCATCTTCGAGCTGCTGCGGACCCATGTCCTCGGTGGGGGTGTTGACCCAGTCGCGCACGCGCAGGCTGGCCGCGACCACGTCGCGCACTTCGGCCGAGGGAGTGGTGGCCAGCTGGGCCGGCGCGCGGTTGGGCTTCCGGTAGCGCGCGAAGCGGTAGCTGCCCAGGCCCCAGCCGATCTGCAGCAGGGTCTCGATCTCCGGTGCCAGGGCATCCGCCAGTGTCCAGACAGTGCCTTCCGGCAGCGCGAATGGCGCATGCGCGTAGCTGTAGACATCGCCCGGGTCGCCGACACCGACGATCGCGCCGGCCAGGCCGTGCTCGCCCGGCAGCAGCACCACGCTGCCACCGCTGCCGTTGAAGCGCTGCGCGTCCAGCCACGCACCGAGCGCGTCGGACTGCTGCGCACGCCAGCCGGCGTACTGCTCGCGGGTCATCACATGCAGCGGCAGCGCATGCGAGGTATCGGACGTGAAACCGTTGATCTGGGACATGGGACTCGAGTGCTCCTTGGGCGGCGGCTTACGCGTGCTGGGCGGATGCGTTCGCATCCAGCCAGTCGGCCAGCCCGGTCAGGGTGTCGAACTGCAGATCGGGCTGCAGTGAAGGATGGGTCCAGGGGTGTTCTTCGCGGTTGATCCAGCAGCCGCGCAGGCCGGCCTGCATCGCACCGACCACGTCCATCTCGGCGTGGTCGCCGACGTGCAGTACGTGGGCCGGAGCCACCGCGAGGCGCTCGCAGGCCGCATGGAAGATGCTCGCCGCGGGCTTGGCGGCGCCGTGCTCGCGCGAGCCGAGCTGGAAGGTGAAGTGGTGGGACACGCCGATCCGCTGCAGGTCGGCATTGCCGTTGCTGAGCGCGGCGACCGGCACGCGCGCGGCGATCCGGGCCAGCGCGTCCATCGCATCCGGATAGAACTCGACCTGGTTGCGCGCGGCGTAGAACGCCTCGTAGGCCGGTTCGAGCAGGGCCGGATCGGCGCCGCTTTTCTCCAGCGCCTCGCTCAGCGTCAACCGGCGCAGCGCGCTCAGGTCGTAGTGCAGGTGCGGGTTGTCATGGAAGGAGCGCTCGCGCAGTTCGCGCATCGCGGCCACCGGGTACATCGCGGCGGTCGCGGGGCTGTGCTGGAGCATCCACTCGTACAACACCTGGTCGATGCGGGCGCCGATGGGGGCGAACGGCCACAAGGTGTCGTCGAGGTCGAGGGTGATGGCTTGGACGGGGAAATTCACCCCGCCATTCTACGCCTGCGCGCGCGGGCTTTCATGGCGCGCGCAGGGCCGAGGTGAGGTGCTTCAGCGCAGGTCGTAGGAGCAGGCGATGGAGGCTTGGCCCTCGTCCTGCCGCACGCTCAGGTCGTGGCGGCCTACTTCCAAGGTGTAGTCGCCGGCTTCGTTGCGCGGAATCTTCGCCAGCGCTGCGATCTGTTCGATACCGGCTGTGCTGAAGTAGGCGGTATAGCTGTCGATGCTGTCCTCGCCGTTGGCACCGTCGTACAGGTGCAGGCGGTTCACCGGCTGGCCCAGCACGAGCAGCGGTGTGGTCAGCGCATACTCGCCATCGGACAGCTCGCCGTACGCCTGCAGCTCGGTCGGCTTGAGCACCTTCGCCAGCGCGGCGAACTGCGCAGGCGTCAGGTGACGCTTGCAGGTGACCGCCTCGACCAGCTGGCGGCTGGCCACCTCGGCGCTGGGCGGGGGTGCGGCCAAGGTCGGGGCAGCGAGGGTGACAAGGCCGGCGAGGGCCAGGCAACGGGTAGCGAGGGAAGACATCAGGGCCGGGATCCATCCGAAAAGGTGCCGGTATTCTGGCAGCACCGGGGATCGCGCGGCCAGCCGTATCCTTGGCCTTGACTGCTTATTCCAGCAGCTTGGCCCAGCCCTGGGTGCCATCCAGCCGCGCCAGCACCAGCTTGATGCAGACCAGCAGCGGCACCGCCAGCAGCAGGCCGACCATGCCCCACAGCCAGCCAAACACCATCAGGGCCAGGATCAGGATCAGCGGCGAGATCGCCATCTGCCGGCCCAGTACGATCGGGGTCACCACCTGGCCTTCGATGGTGTGCAGCGCGAGGTAGCAGGCCGCGGGCAGCAATGCCTTGAAGGGATCGCTGAACTCCACGAAACCCATCAGCAGCATCAGCGCCACGCCGATCAGCGGACCGACGTAGGGCGCGAAGTTCAGCAGGGCCGCCACGGTGCCCCATAGCAGCGCCTCCTGCAGCGAAATGCCGAGCAGCAGCAGGATGCCGGAGAACACCAGGCCGACCAGCGTGTTGATCACGGTGATGGTCAGCACGTACCGGGAAACCTCGCGCTCGATCGAGCGCAGGATGTCCGTGGTGAAGCGTTGCTGCTGGCGGCTGGGGAACAGCGCGATCGCATGCTTCTGCAGGTTCTGCCCGTAGATCATGAAGAACAGGGTCAACAGCACCACCGCCAGCACCGAGGCGGCCAGGCGGGGCGCGCGGGTCAGCACCTTGTAGGGATCATCCAGCTGGGTGCGCACGATCTGCACGCGGCGGCTGCCTTCGCCACCGGCGACACGCGCGAAGTTCTCGGCGGCCTGGTTGGCCTGCTGCACCGGCTTGGTCAGGTTCTGCACCTGGCGGGCGACCTTGCGCAGCTGCTGCGGTGCTTCCTGGGCCCACTCCATCGCCGGGCCGACCAGCTGCACGCCGAGCGCGGCGGCACCACTCAGGCCGACGCCGAGTACCAGCACCGCGCCGAGGAACCGGGGAATCCAGATCTTCTGCAGCATCCGCAGGATCGGGTTGCCGACCAGCGCGAAGAACATCGCCAGCAGGATCGGCAGGACCACGTCCTGTGCCGCCCACAGGGTGAAGGCCACGGCCAGGGTGGCCAGGATCACCAGCGACATCGGGGCGCGCGGGCGCGGCGCGGGCGGTGCGACGACGGCTTCGGCAGAAGGGGGAACCGGGACGCTCATTCGGATCGCACGCTGGAAAGGAGCGCCATTATTGGGCAAGCCGGGTGGGCATGGCGTGTGGGGTGCGTGCAGACGAAGAAAGGCCCCGCGGCGGGTGCCGCAGGGCCTTCGGATGTTGCGGCCGAGCGCGGTGCGATCAGCGTTCGGACAGGTCCGTGGCGGCTTCCGCCGGTTGCGGCTGATGCGGCGAGGCCGGATCCGCGCGGCGTTCCGGGCTGAGCCGCGGCGTTGCCGGGGCCGCAGGTGTCGGCGCCGGAGCTGCTTGACGCGGTGCCTCATCGGTGGCCTCATCCACCTTGTCAGCCGCCTGCTCGGCGGTATCGGCCGCTTCGCTGGCCTGCATCGAGGCGAACGCGGCCTGGGTACTGGCCACCAGATTGGAGACCGAGCCGATCATCTGCAGCCACCGCGCGCCCTGCACCTTCGCGCCCAGGCCGGTGGGCTCCAGCTTGCCGGCCAGGAAACCGCCGGCCAGACCCACGGTAATGATGCGCAGCGGTGTCCATCCGGTACGCCAGACGGTGCTGAGGGTGGACCAGTTGCTGCGGGTTTTCTCCACCCGCACCGCCACCACCAGCTCGGCGCGCTGGACGCGTTGCCGCAAGGCTTCGAAGTTCATCGCTTCACCCCCGTGGTATCGACGTCGGCATCGGGATCTTCATCGCTGGGCTCGTCATACAGCCCCAGCCGCGACAGCTGTCGGCGGGTGGCATGCATGCCGGTATGGCGGAAGAAGAACGACACCCGCCACATCGCATAGCCGGTCACCAGCAGGCTGACGATCGAGGTGATCAACAGCGAATGGAACCAGGACAGGCCCCAACGCTGCATCAGGGCGATCAGCGTACCGGCCAGCAACAACCAGGCCGACGCGCCGAACACGATCGCCACGCCCGCCCAGGCCAGTGCCCGGCCAAACGCGCTGCGCGCCAGTGCGAAGTCGGCAGAAGCCAACCGTCGCAGGGAGCGCAGGGTGTGTTTGGCCGAATCGACGGTCTCACGGCCGGCCTCACCGACCTGACGGATGCTCTCGTCCAGGCGCGGTGCTTTTTCACCGCTGTCCGGTGGCGGGATATCCGCGCCACCGGCAGCGTTCGACTGGGCTTGATCGCTCACGCCGCTGCTTACTTGTCGCCGCCGCTGCGGGCCAGCTTGGCGATGATCCAGCCGGCCGCGAAGGCCACGCCGAAGGACGCCAGCGGACGCTCACGGATCAGTTCGGCAGCGCTGTCGACCAGGTCCTTGCCCTTGTCCATCAGTGCATCGACCTGTTCCTTGGCAGCGGCGCCACCGAACTCGGCAGCCGCCAGGCCGGACAGCGCGGTATCGGACAGCTCGGCCTTGACGTTGGCCTTGCCGATGCGCAGCTCGTCACCGGCAGCACCGGTGGCGCCCTTGATCGCACCGCCGGCGGCGGTGGCGGCCGACTTCAGGTGCGAGCCGGCTTCGCCCAGGTGTTCCTTCAGGTTCTCGGTATTGGTAGGGCTCATCGTGTATCTCCTGCTATGCGATGGGGAAGGTGACCGCGGACGATCCGACGGCAACGAACACAAGGTAATAGCACCGGCCGGGTGTAAGCGACGTTACGGCAGCCGCTGCGTTCAGCGCATCACCAGCTGGCCACCACCGTTGCCCCGGATGATGCGCAGCACCAGCTGCGCCGGACGCTGCTGGAAGTTGGCGCGCCAGCTGGCGAGATCGGCAAACTCACCTGCCGTTGCCGCGGTGATCACATCGCCCTGCTGCAGCCCGGAGTTGGCCGCGCGGCTGCCGCGTTTGACCTCGCTGACCAGCACGCCGCTGACACCGGCCTGGCGCAGCGACTCGGGCAGATCGACGAAGGTGGCACCGCCCAGGCGCGGATCGAGTGATTCGCCACTGACCGCGCGCGCCTGTTCCTTGAGCGTGGCCTTGATCTGCAGCGGCTTGCCCTCGCGGCGCACATCCAGGGTCAGCGTGCTGCCCACCGGCTGCAGGCCTTCCACGTTGTGCAGCGCCTGCGCGCTGTCCACGCGCTGGCCGTTGGCCGCCACCACCACATCGCCCGGCTTCAGTCCGGCGACCGCGGCACTGGACCCGGCCAGCACGCGGGTGACCAGCGCGCCCCGCGTCTCGGTCAGGCCCAGGCCCTGTGCGATCTGCTGGGTCAGGTTCTGCGTCTCGATGCCGAGCGTGCCGCGCACCACCACGCCGTGCTTGACCAGCTGGTCGACCACGTCGCGCGCCAGGTTGGAGGGGATCGCCAGGCCCAGGCCGATGTTGCCGGCCATGCTGCCCTGCGGATTGAAACTGGCGGTATTGATGCCGACCAGCTGGCCCTGCAGGTTGACCAGTGCGCCGCCGGAATTGCCCGGGTTGATCGAGGCATCGGTCTGGATGAAGTTCTGGTAGCCCAGCCCGCGGATGCCGCTGCGGCCCACCGCCGAGACGATGCCGGAGGTGACCGTCTGGCTGAAACCGAACGGGTTGCCGATCGCCACTACGAAGTCGCCCACGCGCAGCTGCGCGCTGTTGCCGAGCTTGATCTCGGTCAGGTTGCCGGTCGGAATACGGATCAGGGCAACGTCGGTATCGGCATCGGAGCCGATGAATTCAGCCTTGACCGTCCGTCCATCGGCCAGCGTCACCTGCACGTCGTCGGCATTGTCGATGACGTGGTGGTTGGTCAGCACCAGGCCCTCGGCGGCATCGATGATCACGCCGGAGCCCAGCGATTCGTTGATGCGCTCCTGGGGCACTTCCGGGAACAGGCGGCGGAAGAACGGGTCGTTGAAGTAAGGGTTGCGCACGCGCACCACCTGCTTGGTGTTGACGCTGACCACCGCCGGCATCACCCGCTCCAGCATCGGTGCCAGTGACGGTACCGCCTGTCCGGCGACCGCCGCGGGCAGCGCGGCCGTGGTCGGGATCGTGTACGCGGCCGGTGCCGCTTCGGCACGGTTGTCCAGGTGCGCGTTGATGGCCGTGGCGGTGAATCCGCCGAAGGCAGCGGCGAGGGCGAGCGTGAGCAGGGTCGGGAGCGGTCGCATGTCCGGCGGTTCCGTGTCGGAGGGGGCGGGGGCAGGGAAAACAGGTATACGGTAATTCAACCTGAATGAGTGTGTCCGCAACCGGCTAAACCCGGCATGAAACCCGCCGCGGCCGCGGCGTTCCCGACGACGTCGGCAGGCCGATGGTCGGGGTGCCGAGGCAGCCGATAGGGAGGACCGGAAGTGCCTGCCAAGATGCATCCGGTGATGCCCGATCGCACCCTCGTCGTGCGCCAGCAACGCGCACCAGCGTGATCGAAACCAGCGCAAATGCCGGGTGTGGAGGCAGGGAATGGATCAGGTGCGACGACCAATTGTCGAATCATCGGATGCGGCGGAGATGCGCATCCAGACACACGCCATGCACCACGCACTGGAACGGTAATGCTGTTTTCAAGGGGTTTCGTGCAAGCGCCTGGTGCGTTGCTTGCTGCCGCCGATGGGGGTGCTACTGTCGGCTTGGCACGTGCATCGCATCAAGACCGTTCCACGATGGACCGCGCCGGTATAGCATCGCCAGCGATTTGACTAACCAGGCCCCTTAGGAGGCACTCAATGAGCAACGGTAATGGTGTGACCACGGTTCTCTCGCAGACCGTCGAAGATGCAAAAGAAACCGCCACCAACGTCGGCGAGACCATCGCACACGTTGCGGAAGATGCCGTCGCTTCGGTGAAGAAGACCGCCAAGCGCGCACGCAAGGCCGCCACCACCCAGGTCGCCAAGGTCAAGAAGGCCGTGACCAAGGTCGAGAAGACCGTCGCCAAGAAGGCTGACAAAGCGGCCAAGTCGGTCGGCAAGACCCTGGCCACCGCCAAGCAGAAGCTGGAAACGGCCAAGAAGAACGCCAAGGCCGAAGTCACCGCGATCAAGAAGCAGGTCGCCAAGAAGAAGGCTGCCGCTGAAAAGGCCGTGACCAAGACCACCAAGGCTGCCGGCAAGAAGGCCACGACCGCCAAGAAGGCCGTGACCAAGAAGGCTGCCGCCGCCAAGAAGACCGTGACCAAGAAGGTTGCCACCGCCAAGAAGGCCGTCGCCAAGAAGACCGCGACCGCCAAGAAGGCCGCGACCAAGAAGACCACCGCCGCCAAGAAGACCGTCGGCAAGAAGGTCGCCGCTGCCCGGACCGCCGTTGCCAAGAAGTCGGCGACCGCCAAGAAGGCCGTGACCAAGAAGACCGCAGCGGCCAAGAAGGTAGCCGGCAAGAAGACCGCCGTCGCCAAGAAGACCGTCGGCAAGAAGGTCGCCACCGCCAAGAAGGCCGTTGCCAGGAAGTCGGCGACCGCCAAGAAGGCCGTGACCCGGAAGACCGCGACCGCCAAGAAGGTGGCCGGCAAGAAGACCGCCGTCGCCCGCAAGTCGGTCGGCAAGAAGGTCGCCACGGCCAAGAAGGCCGTGACCAAGAAGACCACCGCGGCCAAGAAGACCGTCGGCAAGAAGGTCGCCACCGCCAAGAAGGCTGTGGCCAAGAAGGCTCCGGCCCGCAAGGCCGCCCCGGCCAAGCGTGCTGCCGCCAAGCCGGTTGCCCGCAAGGCGCCGGCCAAGCGCGCGCGCAAGTAAGCAAGTTGCAACGTGCTGCTCCCGCCTGAGGGCGGGAGTGGCATGGCGGGGGCGGCCTGTGCCCGTCCACTGCCTCTAGGCATCCCGGTCGAGTGCATCGCGCCACGCTGCGATCAGACTCCCGGTTCCTGTCCTGACTGTCCCGCCCCTTCGTCGGATCCTGCCCCTGCGGCCAGGTGCTTGACGGTCCCTCCCTGCCTCTCTTGCTAACCTGCTCCGCGGACGTCCACGGGAAGATGCAATGCGCGGTCTCGACTTCAGTTCCTGGCAGGCCATGCTCTCGACCCTGGTCGGCCTGGCGGTCATCACCCTGATCGGCGTCGGCATCCGGCTGCTGGTCATGCAGACCATGCAGCAGCGCCGCGAGCGCGAGAACCGGCAGATCAACGAGCGGCTGCGCACGCTGATCGCGGCTTACAAAGTGCTCGGGGGTTCATTCACCGGCACGCTTGATGTCGATCCACGCCATCGTCGGGACTTCCGCGCGCTGCCAGAAGCAGGGGAAGACGGCGATGCATTGCACCTGCCGGCGGCCGCGGAGATCGGCGGCGAGCGTGCGCGTCGCATCCGTGATGCGGTGGAAGCAGCCCTGTCGGACATCATCCTGTTGGGCACCGATGAGCAGGTGCGCCTGGCCGCGCACGCCGCCAACGAGATGGCCCAGGGCCGCCTCGTTCCCACCGCCGAACTGGTGGTGTCGTTGCGCGACTTCATTCGCCAGGCGCTGGATCTTGATCCCATTCCTGCCGCCGTCGTCATCCCGCGCCAAGGCCCGGCACGGCCGTCGGCCGGTGCGAAGGGCAAGGGCGATGCGGGTGACAAGGGCGGCGGTAAAGGCGGTGGTGGTGGTGGTGCTGGTGGCGGGGGAATGGGCGGCGGATTCCAGAGCGACGAAGAATCCGCGCACCCACGCTGAGCGATGGCAGCGCCCCTCAGCTCTTGAGTTCCACCACCGGCACGAAGCCGCCGTAGATCATCCGCTTGCCGTCGAACGGCATCGGATTGTTCTCCGGGTTCATCTGCGGGTCTTCCATCATCTTCTGCATGCCGGCATCGCGCGTGGCCTTGTCCGGCCATTCGATCCAGGAAAACAGCACCGCCTCATCCTCCTTCGCTTCGACCGCCCGATGGAAGTCGGTCTGCTTGCCGTGCGGAACATCATCGCCCCAACACTCCACCACGCGCAGCGCACCGTGCTTGATGCAGATCGCATCGCCCATGCGGGCGTGCTCGAGGAATTTGTCTTTGTTCGCGGTCGGGACGGCCAGTACGAAACCATCGATATACGCCATGACAACGCTCCGGATGGCGCGCCAGGATGGGCGCCTTCAAGACATACGACGAACCAGGGGGCGGAGTATCGACACTGCGCTCGAGGCCCTTTGCGGCGGGTGAACACCCTGGGCGGACCCGGGCGGACCCATTCAGCGCGGCCCGGCCACCACCGGGCCGAGGGTCAAAGGGGTCAGAAAAATCCGAATCAGAGTGAGGAACTTCCTGATGGTTCAGCTGACGCATCCAGCCCATGATGGCGGTGCCGGGCAGGACGCCCCACGGCGCCCTGCGGTCCAACGCCCCACGGCACGGACCTCGGTGCATTCAGGAGGATGGACGCGTTAGCCGATTACTCCCCAAGAGCGGCTTCCCCAGCGCGTGACGCCCCGCAAGGGCACCGTCGTGACCAGAGTCCTTTCCCGCACGGCTCCCGTGCGTGGCCTTTCCCCCGCATCTGTTGCCCGCGTGACGATCGCGCGCTACGGGCATTCACGCCTTCATCGCCTGGAAAAAGCCACGCGCGTATGCCAGAGCGCGTCTGAACGCCGCCCCAAAATTCACTTTTGTGCAGGTGGTCAACTTCAGGGCGGGTTGTGTCGAATAACGGAGAATTTACATTCCCGATGCAGTCCGGCCTCCATGCCGGGTGCAAGTAGTCCAAGACATAAAGGTGTACCCCCATGAAGACTTCGTTGATTGCTCTGGCCCTGGCTGCCGCCCTCCCGTTCACCGCTTCGGCGGCTGAAGGCCTGTCCTACAACTACGCTGAAGCCGACTACGTCAAGACCGACGCAGATGGCGGCAAGGCCGATGGTTGGGGCGTGAAGGGTTCCTACGCCTTCCACCCGAACTTCCACGCCTTCGGTGAGTACAACCAGCAGAAGACCGACATCGGTGACTTCAAGATCGACCAGTGGCGCGTCGGCGTGGGCTACAACCAGGAAATCGGCAACAGCACCGACTTCGTGGGTCGCGTTGCCTACAACAAGTTCGACCCGAAGGAAGGCCTGGACTTCAACGGCTACAGCGCTGAAGCCGGTATCCGTACCGCGTTCGGCCAGCACGCCGAAGTCTATGCGATGGCCGGCTACGAGGATTACAGCAAGAAGCACGGCGTCAATCCGGATGGCCAGTTCTACGGCCGCCTGGGTGGCCAGGTGAAGTTGAACCAGAACTGGGGCATCAACGGCGACATCAAGATGGATCGCCACGGTGACAAGGAATGGTCGGTCGGCCCGCGCTTCAGCTGGTAATCCCAGCGTGACCGCATCGCCACGCGCCTGATCGGCGTGGCAGGAAAGGCCCGGCATTGCCGGGCCTTTTTCGTGGGCGCGGTTTCCGCGGGGAGAGGGATAATGAGGCACTGTCATGGAGATGCCTGATGTCCGAGTCCCCTGCGCTGCAGCAACCCCGCCTCGGTTGCGGTGCCGTCATCCAGCGCGCCGATGGCGCGATCCTGCTGGTCCAGCGCGGGCGTCAGCCCGAACAGGGCCACTGGGGCCTGCCCGGCGGCAAGGTCGATTGGATGGAGAAGGTCGAAGATGCCGTGGTGCGCGAAGTCCTGGAAGAAACCGGACTCGAGGTGACCGTCGAACGGCTGCTGTGCGTCGTGGATCACTTCGAACCGGCGCTGGGGCAGCACTGGGTGGCGCCGGTGTATGTCGTGCGCACGCGGGATGCGTCCATCGCGGCAGTGAAGGAACCGGAAGCGTTGCTTGCACTGGGCTGGTTCCCGCCGGATGCGCTGCCCGCGCCGCTGACCCTTTCTGCGCTGCGCGCGATGGCGCAGCTTTCGATGACTCCACCTTGATTGCAAGGCCCGGCAGTGCAGGACCTTGCCGGTTGAGGTGGTAGCGGGGCTACACCCGCTCAGCCAACAGCGCGGCACTTCGATCCAGCAGCATCCGCGTGGCCGGCGCCAACCCCAGCAGGTGCAGGCATGCGTGGATCATGCCGGGCAGGCGTTCGCAGGTCACCGCTACGCCCGCCTGGCGCAGGCGCGCGGCGTACTGTTCGCCTTCATCACGCAGCGGGTCGTACGCGCACACCAGCACCGTGGCCGGGGGCAGCCCGCGCAGGTCTTTCGCGCGCGCTGGCACGGCGTAGGCGTTGGCGTCGTCGCCGGGGTTGAGATACGCCTCCCAGCAGCGTTGCATCAACGCAGTCGTCAGGTAATGGCCCTCGCCGAAGCGCTGGTGGCTGTCGTGGTCGGTGACGGTGTCGAGTGCGGGATACAGCAGAAGCTGGTGATCGATGGTCGGCCCACCACGGTCGCGGGCAAGCAGCGCCACGGCCGCGGCCAGGTTGCCGCCGGCACTGTCGCCGCCCACCCCCAGCCGTGCCGGATCGATGTCGAGCGTGGTCGCGTGGCGGCTTGCCCAGCACAGGGCGGCGTACACGTCCTCCAGCGGGATCGGGAAGCGGTGTTCCGGTGCCAGCCGATAGTCCGCCGACAGCACCACGCAGCCGGTCGCGTTGGCGAGCGCCCGGCACGGGTTGTCGTAGACCGCCAGCGAACACTGGAACCAGCCGCCGCCATGGGCGAAGACCAGCCCCGCGCGCAGCTGGCCCCGCCGGTGTCCGGCGGGCCAGTAGGCACGCACGGCGATGGCCTGGCCGTCGCCGGTCTCCACGCTGAAATCGCGGACGGACTCGACGACCTCCAATGGCCCGTGCAGGGTGGGCAGGGCCCTCTCGCTCGCGCTGCGCAATTCCGCCAGCGACATCCCTGCCACCGCCTCCGGCGGCGGCAGGGTGGACAGGAAGCGGGTGATGTCCGGGTCCAGGCTCATGCGGTGATTTCCGGCTGCAGGAACGGCAGCAGCTGCGCCAGGAACGCCTCCGGCGCTTCTTCCATGACGAAGTGGCCACAGTCGGCGATCATCGTGCCGCGCAGGTCGCTGGCGTGCGCGCGCATGGTGTCCATCGGCATGTCGGCGGTGGCGTGCTCGGCGCCGATCGCCAGCACCGGCATGGCCAACGGGGTGAGCGCGCGCTGCCGGTTCTGACGGATCGTCTCCGGGATCGCCCGGTAGTAGCCGAAGCCACCGCTGAGCCCGCCCGGTGCCGCGTACGCCCGGATGTAGACCTCGCTGGCGACCGCTTCGCGGCGATGCGCCCAGCGGTCGAACATGAAGGTCAGGTAGGCCCGCTCGCGGCCGGCGATCAGCGCCTCGGGCAGGTCGCGCACCTGGTTGAACATGAAGTGCCACAGGAAGATGTTGTCCTCCGGCGCCACGAACACAGGCGGTGCATCGGCCAGGCCGGGGATCACCGCTTCGGTGATGGCCAGGCGCTGCACCGCCTGCGGCTGGTCGCTGGCCAGCGCGTAGGCCACCCACATGCCGACGTCATGGCCCACCACCTGGTAGCGCGCGTGGCCCAGCTGCTGCATCACCGCATGCAGCGTGGCGGCGATGTTGCCGGTGTCATAGCCCTGCGCAGGCGTATCCGAATCGCCCGTCCCCGGCGGATCCACGGCGATTGCCTGGAACCCCTGCGCGGCGAGTGCCTGCATCACATGGCGCCAGGCATACCAGGTCTGCGGCCAGCCGGGGATCAGCAGCACCGGCCGGCCTTCGCCGAGCAGGGCGCAATGCACGCTGCGCCCGTCGATACGCACGTGGCGGTGGCTGACGCCTTCAAGTTCCAGAATCATCAGAGGATCCCCAACATGCCGTGGATCTGCGCACGACTGACCGGTGCGCCCGCGAAATCGTCGAAGATGCGGTCGGTGACCTTGATGATGTGGGCGTTGATGAAGGCCACGCCCTCGCGCGCGCCGTCTTCCTGGTTCTTCAGGCAGCACTCCCATTCCAGCGTGGCCCACCCGTCGTAGTCGTACTGGGCCAGCTTGGAGAAGATGCCCTTGAAGTCCACCTGCCCATCACCGAGCGAGCGGAAGCGACCGGCACGCTCGGTCCAGCCGCTGTAACCGCCGTAGATGCCCTGGCGCCCGCTGGGGTTGAACTCCGCGTCCTTGATATGAACCATGCCGATGAAGTCGCGGTAGATATCCAGGAAGTCCAGGTAATTGAGCTGCTGCAGCACGAAGTGGCTGGGATCGAACAGGATCCGGCAGCGCCGGTGGCCACCGACGGCGGCATGGAAGCGCTCGAAGCTGGTGCCGTCGTGCAGGTCTTCGCTGGGATGGATCTCATAGCAGAGGTCCACGCCGTGGGCGTCGCACACCTCCAGGATCGGCAGCCAGCGCCGCGCCAGCTCCTCGAACGCGGCCTCGATCAAACCATCCGGGCGCTGCGGGAAGGGGAACAGGTAGGGCCAGGCGAACGAACCGGAGAAGGTGCCCATGCGGTCCAGGCCCAGGCGTTGCGAGGCCTGGGCGGCCAGCTTGATGCGCTCCACCGCCCACGCGCTGCGCGCGGCCGGATCGCCCTGCAGGTGCGCGGGAGCGAAGCTGTCGCACAGGGCGTCGTAGGCCGGGTGCACCGCCACCAGCTGGCCGAAGATGTGCGTGGTGAGTTCGCTGATCACCAGCCCGTGGCCGGCCAGCATCGCGATCATGTCATCGCAGTACTGCTGGCTGTGCGCGGCTTTCTCCACATCGAACAAGCGTTCGTCCCAGGCCGGGATCTGCAGGGCCTTGAAGCCCTGGCTGGCCGCCCAGGCGGCGATCGAGGGCAGGCCGTTGAACGGGGGTTGGTCTGCACTGAACTGGGCCAGGTGCAGGCTGGGGCCTTTGATGGTGCGCATCGGATGTCGCCTTATTGTTTGTCGAGCGACAAAGAATAGGCGCACGGATGATCCCGGTCAACGCTCGGTATCGTTAGAATCGCCGCAACGTTTCTTCCCTGTAGTGATGCCCCATGGCCGGACGCCCGCGCGAATTCGACAAAGACCACGCCCTGAAGCAGGCCATGCTGCTGTTCTGGGCGCGTGGCTATGAAGGCACGTCGATGTCGGCGCTGGTGGAAGCGCTGGGCATCGCGTCGGCGCGGATCTACGCCGCCTTCGGCAGCAAGGAGCAGCTCTTCCGCGAGGCCGTGGCGTTGTACGAAGCCGGCGACGGCGGCTTCGCCGACCGTGCCCTGCGCGAGCAGGCGGTGCGCCCGGCAATCGAACGCATGCTGCATGACGCGGTACTCACCTACACCCGGCGTGGTCGCGCGCAGGGCTGCCTGGTCGTCTCGGCGGCGACCAGTACGGCACCGGAGAATGAAGCGGTGATGGACTGGCTGGCCGAACACCGCCGCCAGCGCACCCAGTCGATCATCGCCCGCCTGCAGCAGGCCGCCAGCGCAGGTGAGCTTGCCGACGGCGTGGACGTGCAGGCGCTCGGCGACTACTACGCCACCGTGCTGCATGGCATTTCGACCCAGGCCCGCGACGGCGTGGGGCGGGCGCGGTTGCTGGCGGCGGTGGTGCTGGCGATGCGCGCGCTGCCGACCCGGGACTGATCCCGGGCAGAGTCAACGCTTCGCGGCGGCGCTGTCGCCCCGCGCCACGGCCTCCACTTCCGCCAGGCTGGTGATGGCGTAGTCGCCCGGGGTGGACATCGCCAACGCGCCATGCGCGGCGCCCAGGTCCACCGCCGCCTGCTCGCCCTTGCCGCTGAGCAGGGCATGCACCACGCCAGCCACGAAGGCATCGCCACCGCCGACGCGGTCGAGCAGGTCCACTTCGCGCGCGTCGGAGACATACAGCTGCGCCCGCGTGCGCAGCGCACCCGCCCACCCATGCCGGGCCGCCGTGGCGGCGTCGCGCAGGGTGAAGGCCACGGCCTGCAGCGTGGGAAACCGGTCCAGTGCACGCACCGCGGCGGCCTCGGCCGGGCCGACATCCATCGGCGTGTGGCGACGCCCGAGATCGCTCAGGTCCATGCCCAGGCACGCGGCGAACGAATACTCATCGCCGATCAGCAGGTCGCACTCGGCAGCGATCGCGCAGTTGGCGTGGCGCGCGGCGTCCGGATCGGGATGGCTGTTCCAGAGGCTGGCACGGTAGTTGAGGTCGTAGGAGACCGCCACGCTGTGCCGCCGCGCGGCACGCACCGCCGTGATCGCCGTCGCCGCGCTGTGCTCGGACAGGGCGGCGAAGATCCCACCGGTGTGCAGCCAACGCACGCCGTGCTGGCCGAACAGCGCATCCCAGTCGAACGCCTCCGGCTGCAGCTGCGAGGCGGCCGAGTACGCGCGATCGGAGATGCCCAGCGGCGCACGTGCGCCGAAGCCACGTTCGGTGAAGTTCAGCCCCATGCGCGTGTTGCGGCCGATGCCGTCGTAGTCACGCCAGACGATCTGGCCGGCATCCACGCCACCGGCCTGGATCAGCTGCCGGGCGAGCAGGCCGAGCTCATTGCGCGGCAGGGCGGTAAGCACGCCGGTGCGATGCTCGAAGGTGCTGCACAGGCCGCGCGCGACGTTGTACTCGCCGCCGCCTTCCCACACGGTGAACTGGCGCGCGCTGCGGATCCGGCCTTCGCCGGGATCGAAGCGCAGCATCACCTCGCCCAGCGCCAGTGCGTCCCAGCGCTGGCCCCTGTCAGGCGCAACCCGGAAGGTCTGGGCACTCATCGCGCCGGGCACCCGAGCAGGGCCAGATCGATGCCGTCGGCCATCCGCCGGTAGCCTTCATCGTTGGGATGCAGGTGGTCGCGGGTGATGTCCTCGGGCAGGTTCTCCGGGTTGGCCGGGTCGCGCAGGATCTGGTCGAAGTCGATCAGGCCATCGAAGCCGCTGCGGCCGCCGCGCATCCAGGTGTTGAGCGTGGTGCGGGTGGCGGCGGCGATCGGCTCGTACCGGTCCGAACCCCCGAAGGGGGTGATCGTGGCAGCGATCGGGCGGATGCCGTTACTGTGCAGGCGCTCCGCGATCTGCCGGTAGCCCAGCACCATGTCCTCGGCGTTGCGGCCGGCCACGGGCGGGGTTCCACCGTCGTGGCGGATGTCGTTGATGCCTTCGAACAGGATCACGCGGTCCACGTTCGGCAGCGCGATCACATCGCGGTCCAGCCGCGCCAGCGCGCTGTGGCTGCGGCCATGGTCCATCACCTTGTTGCCACTGATGCCGGCGTTGACCACCACCACCTGGTCCGGACAGGCCTGCTGCAGGCGGGCGGACAGCAGTGCGGGCCAGTCGCCGTTGCTGCCGCGGGTGGCCGTGGCGCCTTCGGTGATCGAGTCGCCGAGGGCGATCACCACGACAGGCTTGCGGGTACGTTCGGCCAGCACGGCGGAGACCACGTTCTGCCGGTAGGCGAGTTTGACTGCATCGCCCACGGTGGCAGCGCGGCCGTCGGCAATGCGCAGCGCGGTGCGGCGCACGGCAGGGCGGGTGGCATCCGGGAAGTACACGGTGAGCGAGACGTCGGCCAGCGCCGGTGCGGTGATCGCGACCGGGTCGCTGAGCAGGGCGGCGCCGACCGGCACCACGACATCGCCACGTCCATTGAAAGTGACCGGCTTGGCCGCGGTGGCGGTGCCGGTGAGATGGGCCGAGGCACTGCCGATATGCAGCGGTGCCTGGCCGAGTTCATTGCTGATGCGGAAGCGCAGGGCGCGGGCCGAACTGGCCAGGCGCATGTCCTGGCGTACGGTCTGGTTCGCGAACTGTACCGGGGCCTCGGGGGTGCCATCGAGACGGTCCGGGGCCGGCGAAGCGGTCCAGGCCGGCACCCAGACCTGGGCCTGGGCGGGCAGCGCCGCGGCGCTGGTGGCAAGTGCAAGAGAGAATGCAGTGATCCAGCGCAGCATGGCGGCCCTCCCAGGCGGTCAGCGGGTCAATCAGGAGAAGTAGGTGCCGCCGTTGACGTCGACGTTGGCACCGGTGATGAAACCGGCCGCATCCGACGCGAGGTACACGGCGGTATCGGCGGCTTCCTGCGGGCGGCCCTGGCGGCGCAGCGGCGTGTTGCCGGCCACCGCGGTGCGCACTTCCGGCTTGGTGAACTCGTCATGGAAGCGGGTGGCGATCATGCCGCAGCACAGCGCGTTGACGCGGATGCCGCGCGGCCCCAGCTCCTTCGCCATGGCACGGGTGAAGGTCATCACCGCGGCCTTGGCGGTGGCGTAGATCGTCGCGCCCGGGCCACCGCCATCGCGGCCGGCCTGCGAAGCGAAGTTCACGATCGCGCCGCCCTCGGGCATGTGCGGTACCACCGCATGCGTGGTCAGGTAGACCGAGCTCATGTTGAGGTCCATCACCTTGTGGAAGAACGCCTCGTCGATCTCGGCCAGCGGACGGCGCTGGACCATGCCACCGGCCACGTTCACCAGTACATCGATCTGCGGGCCGAACGCGGCCTGGGTCGCGGCGACCATCGCCGCCACCGCCTTGGCATCGGTGACGTCGGCGCGATGCACGATCGCGGTACCGCCGGCGGCCTCGACCTGCTTGAGGGTCTCCTGCGCGCTGGCTTCGTCGTTGGCGTAGTTGATGCAGACCTTGGCACCGGCGGCGGCCAGCTTGAGCGAGATCTCGCGGCCGATGTCACGGCCGCCACCGGTGACGATCGCCACCTTGTCCTTGAATTGGGTCATGAAACACTCCTGTGATGCGTTGGGGGAAAGGGAAGAAGGGGACTCAGCGGCGCTCGACCGGGCCGTGGATTTTTTCCACGCGACCGGTGACCAGCCACAGCGCCAGCAGGGAGGCCGGCACCAGGGCCGCCACCAGGATGAAAATCGGTGCGTAGGATTCGTGGGTCATCGCCGGCACCAGCCAGGTGGTGATCAGCGTGCCGGCCACCGCGGCCATGCCACCCAGGCCGGCGACCGAGCCGACCGACTTGCCACTGAAGATGTCGCCGGGCAGGGTCTGGATGTTGCCGATGGCGATCTGGAAGCCGAGCAGCACGAAGGCGATGGTGACGACCGCCCAGACCGGATCGGTGGCCAGCACCGCGCCGATCAGCGCCGGCGCCATGATCGCGCCGCCCAGGGTGATCACCACCTTGCGCGCCTTGTCCACGCTCCAGCCGGCGCCGATCAGGCGGCCGGACAACCAGCCGCCACCGAGGCTGCCGATCATCGCGCCGACGTAGGGCACCCAGGCGAAGATGCCGATCTGCTTGATGTCGAAACCAAAGGTGTCGGCCAGGTAGATCGGCAGCCACGACACGAACAGCCACCAGATCGGGTCCAGGAAGAACCGCGAGATCAGGATGCCCCAGGTCTGGCGGTGGCCCAGCAGCTGGCGCACGTTCGGTACGTACTCGGCGACCGGCTCCGCAGGCTGCTCGGCCGGCGCATCCAGGATCAACGCACGCTCGGCCGCGCTCACCCACGGGTGCTTGTCCGGTCCGGCGCGGTAGATGATCAGCCACGGCAGCAGCCAGATGAAGCCGATCGCACCGATCAGGATGAACGTGCCGCGCCAGCCCAGCCACAGGAACAGCACGGCGATCAGCGGCGCGGAGATGATGGCGCCGATCGAGGCGCCGGCGTTGAACACGCCCTGCGCCAGCGCACGCTCACGCGCCGGGAAC
This sequence comes from Stenotrophomonas sp. TWI1183, assembly GCF_039673115.1. NCBI lineage: Bacteria > Pseudomonadati > Pseudomonadota > Gammaproteobacteria > Lysobacterales > Lysobacteraceae > Stenotrophomonas > Stenotrophomonas sp. TWI1183. The sequence continues at coordinate 40,544 of NZ_JBDJKZ010000006.1, read as the reverse complement.
CACTCGGCATTGGCCTTGACCGCGCCCGGCCATGCACCGGCTTCGCTGATCCCGAGCATGGCGCGCACGATGCTGAAGGACAGGATGGAGTGGGTGACCGAGTGCAGCGCGATCGAGACCGACCACACCGCGATCGACAGCGCAAAGCCCAGCCGCGTGCCGATGATGTCGAACAGGCGCCCGAACACGAACTGGCCGGCGGCGTAGAACAGCATGAACACCGTGACCAGCAGCGCGTAGTCCTCCTTGGTCGCGCCGACATCCTGCGAAATCTGCGGCCACATCACGGCCAACGCGTTGCGGTCGATGTAGTTGATCACCGTGGCCACGGCGATCAGCGCCACGATCAGCCAACGGACATAGGTGCGGGCCTGCGTGGTGACTTTCATTTGCCGTCCTTGCCCGTGCTGGTATCGAAGCGCTTCCAGCCGCCGTCCCAGCGCCAGCTGTGTCCGCCGCCGCTGACTTCATGTGCGCCACCCTTGGCCGGGTCATCGGCGATGCCCAGCGCCAGGCGCTTGCCACCGGCCAGGTCGAGCACCAGCACGTCCGCATCCTTGCCGCGGTAGTGGGTGAGACGGTCGATGCGGCTGTTGGCGCCGCGCACGGTTTCGGCGGTGCCGTCGTACTGGCCGTGCGGTTCGAGCACGCCGTAGAACGTGGTGGCCGCCTGGCCATCCACGCGCTGCAGCAGCATCGGCTCGCGGCGCAGGTTGAACGACGGATCGTTCGCACCGCTCTCGCCGATCAACGCGCGCGAGGGTGCAGTGCTGGCGAAACGGTACGTGTAGAAACGACCGTCGAGCAGCCAGGTGAGGCTGCGCGCCTCGCTGGTCGGCTCGCTGGCCGCATCGATCCAGACATGCTGGTAGCCGTTGGCCTTGCCCAGCACCGGACGCGCGGCAACCGCGGATTGGCTCTTGAAGCCCACGTCCATGATGTGCCCATTGAAGTGCAGCGGCAGGTCATAGCGCGCGGCCTTGGCGCCGGTGACGCGCAGCAGATCCAGCACCACCGGTTCGCCCAGCGCAGGATGCGAGAGCAGCGCCTGGGTGCGGGTGAAGCTGACGCCGTCATAGGCCCCCTCCATCCGCGCCGAAGCGATCTGGGTGTCGTCGCTGACCGCGAACAGCAGCGGGATCGGTGCCAGTGGCTGGCCCTTCTTCCAGTCGCCACCGAAGTGGCTCTGCTCGTTCACCACCAGCGTGTTGTGCGCGATGGTCTGCCGTGCCCAGCTGGCATTCTCCGGCAGGTAGATGCCGCCGGCCTTCGCCTCGATGTTGAGGAAGCGCGCGGCGCCGTAATCGGTGACCACGCGCTGGCCGTTGTCGTAGAACAGCCAGTTGATCTTGTCGAAGTGGCCGTGGCCCATGCCCTGCTTGGTGTTCTTCATCACCAGCGCCTGGCCGTCCTCGCCGCCCATGCGCAGGATCGCCAGCGCGCCTTCGGTGCCGTCCGGGCCGTCACGCAGCAGGGTGGGGACGAAGGCGAATGGCTTGGCCTTGTTCCCGGCCAGCGCCTGGGCCACCTGCAGGCCCTCCGGCGAGAGCAGCACGCGCTTCTGCGTCTGGGCCACCGAAAGCAGGCGGGCATCGCCGGTCTGCGCGTACGCGATATCGATGCCGGCCACCAGTTCCTCGGTGTCCAGGCCCTTGTCGAGGATGGCGTCGTTGATCGGGAAGAAGTAGCCGCCGTAGCTGCTCTGCACCAGCGCATCCACGGCCTTGAGCAGCACGCCGTCGCGGCGCTTGAAGATGCCGCGCTGCGGTTCGTTGCGCTCGATGGCATTGGCGAACAGGATGAACGGGGCCAGCGCATACCGCTGGTAGTACGGGCCTTCTTCGTAATACCCGTCCGGCGAGAACAGCTGATCGACCTGTTTCAGGAAGCCGGCGCTGCCATCGCGTCTGCTGCCCTGCAGGGCTTTGTCGACGTAGCCGGTATCGCGCAGGACGTAGCCGGTCATGCCCACGGCAGCGACAGCCCAGGTGGCGTGGTTGTGGATCTTGTCGAAGTTCTCCGGCGTGCCGGACAGGAAATCGGCCATCGCGCGGAACACATGCGTATCGATGGTCTCGCGGTCGGCGGCACTGAGCGTGTCGCGGATCGCGTCGTAACCCTGCGCGGCGCTGACCAGCCAGACCGAATCGTTGAGGGTCTGCCAGAACAACCGGCCGGGGATCTGGCCGCGGCCCTGCGGGTGCGCGCCCAGGCCCGGGTAGAGCTTGGCGTAGCCCAGCAGCAGGTCGCGGGCGAAGGTGGCATACGCCTTGTCACCGGTCAGGCGGTACAGCGCGCCGGCCGCCTGGATGGCCTGGTAATTGCGCTTGTGCTGTTCGTGGGTGTAGCCACCGCCCTTGTCCTTGGGCACCGGCACATCGATACCGGCCGTCATCATCGCGCGCACGCGCTGCTCGGCCCGCTGCTGTTCCTTGGCGAACAGCGGCGAGCGCGCGCCCTCGGCCCGCATCTGCGTCCACTGCGCGGCGGTGACCAGCACCGGCGCGGTGGCAGCGTCGGCGGGCGCCTGCCGGGCGGCGGGGGCGGCCTGCGCAGCGGGCAATGCGGCCCCGCCAAGCGTGGCGGCGAGCAGCAGCATCAGGGGCGGGGCGTGATTCATGGCAGGGCCTCAACAGGGGTATCGGACAGCAACGGCGCGGTGGCCGTCAGCGGGTTGTCGCCCATGCGCAGGGTGGGTTCCCCGACGCGATGGCTGAAACGGATGCGGCCGCTGCGGTCGAAGCGGTTGTCGCGGATGCTGGCGAACTGCACGCCATGCAGGCGCAGGCTGGTGTCATCTGCCACGCCCACCTGCTCGAACTGGTTGCCGCGCACCTGCAGCGCCGGGCCGAAGGTGCTTTCGTCGGTGCCGCCGCGATACAGGTTCAACACCGGTCCGCCGATGCGGCGGAAGCGGGAATCCAGCAGATCGACCTGCTCGGCGTTGTAGGTGCCGAGGTCATCGGTCTCGGCGGCCGCGGCGATCACGCTGCCGCTGACGTCCTCCACCGTGACGTTCGATAGCGCGATCCGCGCGGCCAGGCTGCCCTTGCCGGTGGCGATCACGTCGAAGGCCTTGTTGGCGGTCAGCCCGTGTACGCGGCTGTCTTCGACAAGCAACGTGTAGTTGAAGGCCTGGCTGCCGGGCGGCACGCGGATCACTGCGTTGCCGGCGGCGTCCGGTGCGAGCGCGCCGTCGATGTCCAGCCGCGCCAGGCGCAGCGAACCGCCCGCGCCGATCTCGAACAGGCTCGGCCGCGAGAACTGCACGCTGGCTTGGCCGCGCGCGGGGCCGAGCACGCTGAGCGGATGGTCCACCGCCAGCACCTGGCTCACGGTATAGCGGCCGCGCTGCAGCTGTAGCCGGTCGCCCGGCGCGCTGGCGGCCACGGCGGCGGTCAACGTGTCCTCGCCCGGTGCGACCTGGCGCACGGCGCCACTATCCAGTGCGGTGGCCGGCAGGGTCTTGGGGTACCAGTCCACGCCGACCTGGTCGCGCGCGATCGGCGTCAGGTCGCGCGGGGCGCCGGCATCGACCGCGGTGGTGGGGTAGAGAAGGCCGTTGGCCGCGCGCTGCAGGGTCAGGGACTGGCCGCGGACACCGCCGGGGAAGCCGGCTGACACGGCAGGGCTCTGCAGGTTGCCGGCGAAGGTGATGCCGGAGAGGTCACCCTGCGTGCGCAGCAGATCGCGTTTCCCATCGCCGATGAACAGGTTGCCGGCGATGCGGCTGTTCACCGGCATCGCATTGCGCTCCTCATCCAGCCCCGCGCCCAGCAGCAGGGTGCCGACCTGGATGAAGCTGTTGCGTTCGATCACCGCATGGTCGATCTGCTCGTAGCGGTTCAATGGCGCGTTGTGCGTACCCGCCATCACGCTCAGGGCCGCGGCGAAGTTGTCGCCGGCGATGCCTTCGAAGTAGTTGTCGCGCACGGTCTGGTTGCGGTTGATCACGCGCACCCCGCCGGTATGCGCCTTGCCATGGCCGAGGAACACATTGCGCTCGACCAGATTGCCATGGCCGTGGCGCAGCACCAGTGAGCCGCGCGAGTCCTGGAAGACGTTGCCGCGGTACGTGTTGCCACCGGACTTGTTGGAGACGATCTCGACCTCGCCATCGCACTGCTCGAACCAGTTGTTCTCCACTACGGTGCGCGAATCGGACTGCGAATCGTGGCTGGTGCCGATGCGCATCGTCTCGCCGCCGTTGGAGCCCAGGTTGGGGCGCGGGCCGAACCAGTTGTGGTCGATGCGGTGCTGGTTGTCCAGGCCGCTGGTGGCGTTGCGCACCACCACCAGGGTGGTGCCGGCATTGGTCTTGCCCACCAGCTGGTTGTGGTCGAAGCGGTTGTGCTGGCCGTACAGCGCCACCCAGTGATCGGACTGCTGGCGGTCGGGCTTGTTGTAGCGGTCGATCACGATCCCGGTAACGCGGCTGTGGTCGGCCCACTCGCTGGCCGACCGCCGGAAGGAGATCACTTCACCGCCGGGTGCCCAGCCATCGCGGAACACAAGGTTGGAGACCTCCAGATGCGCACCGGCCAACCTCAGCTGGGACTGGCCGCTGAGAATCACCTTGCCGGGGGTCTGCGCCGTCAACTTAATTGGTTGACCAATTTTGCCGGTACCCCGGAAAAGCAGGTCGACGTCGCGCCAGACGCCATCCGCCAGGACCACCGTATCGCCGGGGGCGAGGGCGCGTACCGCGGTGGCGTATGCAGCAGCATCGCGCACCAGGTAATCGGCCGCGACGGCAGGGAACGTCGCCAGCGACAGGCTCACCAGCAGGGCCTTGGCCATGGGGCGCAGCGCCAACGGCGCATGCGAGTGTTGCAAAGTCACGGGTTACCCTCCCAGATGAACCGTAGCGACCAACGCGAGCCACGATCCTAACAGGTTGCCGGACGTGCACGTCAACCACAATCGCATACCACTTTAGGTGCATGTGGTATGCGATCTGCGCATTTTTCTGCTGCGTCCGCACATTAAATCCGTGCAAAGTGGTCTGGACGGTAGTGCGGGGTAGACTTTAGTACCAATTTATTGACATTGGTCCATCAGTCGTGAATCTTCCGGATCGAATCCGTGTAATCGGACGATCCATCCTGGGAGGGAGATCACGATGTTGCATGACCGCCGTACGGCCTCGCCACGAGGCCTCCGCCACACCGCGCTGCACAGCGCGCTGTTCTATGCCCTGTGTGCCACCGCGGCCCTGCCGCTGGCCCACGCACAGGACGCCGATGCCCCGGCCACGCCGCCGGCTGAAGCCACCACGCTGGACCAGGTCCAGGTGACCGGCATCCGCGGCACCATCCAGACCTCGATCGACAAGAAGCGCGAGGAGACCGTGGTCTCCGACGTGCTGGCGGCCGACGACATCGGCGATCTGCCGGCCCTGTCGATCGGTGAAGCGATCGAAACCATCACCGGGGCGTCCACCCATCGCGAGAAGGGCGGTGCCTCGGAAATCTCGATCCGTGGCCTTGGGCCGTTCCTCGGCTCGTCCACCTTCAACGGTCGCGAGGCCACCAATGGCAGCGGCGACCGCTCGGTGAACTTCAACCAGTTCCCGTCCGAGCTGATCAACACCGTGGCGATCTACAAGACCCAGCGCGCCGACTTCGTCGAAGGCGGCGTGGCCGGCACGATCAACATGGAGACGGTCAAGCCGCTGGAATACGGCAAACGCACGTTCCAGCTCGACGGCCGCGGCACCTGGCAGGAGTACGACGATCGGCTCAAGGACAAGGACGGCGTGGGCTGGCGCGGTACCGCCAGCTACATCGACCAGTTCGACATGGGCAACGCCGGCAAGCTCGGTGTCTCCATCGGCGTGCAGGCGCTGGAAGGCAGCAACCCGGAAGAAATGTTCTCCAGCAGCTCCACCTGGGTCGCATGCGATGGCCGTGAAGTGGTCGGCGCGACGCGCAACTGCACCCAGGTCAACGGCAAGGACGTGGCCAACGGCGTGCCGTACTACCTGGTGCCCAGCAGCCGCATCTACCGCCAGTTCATCGAGCACGACAAGCGCGATTCGCAGTTCGCCGCGCTCCAGTGGCGGCCCAGCGATACGGTGGAAGTGAACCTGGATTACCAGCACTCCAAGCGCGACTACACCGAGGACCGCTCGGATCTGTCGCTGTCCTCGATGATGCGCAACCTCAACAACCGCGTGGTCACCGACGATGGCGCGCTGCTGCACCACACCGGCAGCACCACGGTCGATTCCACCGGCAACTTCCTGGAGCGCCAGGAGGAATACACCGGTGGCGGGCTCAACGTGATCTTCCGGCCGAGCCCGGCGTGGACGCTGTCCACCGATCTGTCCTACTCCAACACCCTGCGTGACCAGATCGAACGCAGCACCCGCCTGCGCGCCGGCCGCACCGACGTCAACGGCCAGCCGGTCGGCGGCATCAAGAACACGCGCTACGTCGATTACACCTACGACTACAGCGGCGATGTGCCGAGCATCTCTCTGGATCCGGCGTTCGACGTGAACAACCCGGACAACTTCACCGATTCGGCGCTGGTGCGTCGTCGCCAGCAGAACCGCGAGCACACCATCCGCGCGGGCCGCTTCGATGCCACGTTCACCCCGGAAAGCGGCTTCTTCACCGCGATCAAGGGCGGCCTGCGCCGGTCCGAGGCCACCTACACCGATTACACCGACACCGTGGATGTCACCACCACCAATGTCGCCGCGATCCGCGCCGCCAACCTGGCCTGCCGCCAGGCGTTCCCGCAGGACGATTTCCTGGACAACGCCAGCGGCAACACCATCGACCAGTGGGCCAGCTTCGACAGCCGCTGTTTGTTCAAGGCCTTCACCGGCGTGGACGACACCGGCCTCAGCGCGGACCTGCGCAACCCGGCCAACAACGATGTCACCGAGAAGACCAGCGCGCTCTACCTGATGGGCGACTACAGCGCCGAATGGTTCGGCCTGCCGGTGACCGGCAACATCGGCGTGCGTGGCGTGCGCACCGAGGTGCGTTCGGTCGGCCTGCGCAGCGGCCTGGATGTGATCAACAACCCCGACGGCACCGTGACCCTGGAGCCCACCGGCGATTTCACCTCGCAGGTGCTCAAGTCCAGCAACACCGAATGGCTGCCCAGCTTCAATGCCGCCTTCGAGCTGCGCCCGGACCTGCTGCTGCGCGTCGGTGCCTATCGGGCGATGTCGCGTCCGGACCTGGCCGCCGAAGGCTTCGGCCGCACCTTCAACCTGGGTGAGGTGGATACCGAGTTCAACAGCGTCGGCGATGCACTGCGCAGCATCACCGCCACCGGCAACCCGCGCGCCAAGCCGTTGATGTCGTGGAACGGCGACCTCTCGCTGGAGTGGTATGCCAACGAAGACACCATGCTGTCCGGTGCGCTCTACTACAAGCAGTTCAACGGCGGCTCGATGCCGGTGATCGTCAACGAATCCTTCGATATCGACGGCCAGAGCGTGACCGTGCCGGTGGAGCAGCTGGCCACCAGCGACCAGAAGAGCGATCTGTTCGGCGTGGAGTTCACCGCCTCCCACAGCTTCTCCTACCTGCCGGGCATCTTCTCCGGGCTGGGCGTGAAGGCCAGCTACAACTACGCCGATTCCAACTTCAAGACCGAAGACCTGCGCCTGGGCGAGTCCACCGACCCCACCACCGGCGTGGTGACCCCGGGCATCGTCGAGCCGGCCAACATCTTCGGCCTCTCCAAGCATGTGGCCTCGGCACAGGTGTACTGGGGCCTGGGCAAGCTCGATCTGCAGGCGATCTACAAGTACCGCTCCGACTATTACCAGCAGTTTGTCGGCGACCCGTCGCAGAACCGTTATGTGCGGGACAATGGCTCGCTGGACTTCCGCGCCACCTACAAGGTGAACAAGCACCTGTCGCTGTCGCTGTCGGCCAGCAACCTCACCGATGAGCCGCGGGTGTCGGATATGCCCATCCTCGGCAGCTTCCGCGAGTACACCACGTACGGGCGGCGGTATTATCTGGGGGTGCGCTACCGCTTCTGAGGTCAGTGGCGCGGTTTTTCCGACCGCGCCGCTCTCTGAAGGCGCGGTCGCGTGTCGGTCCCCAGCCACCTGTCAGCAGGCCTTTGATGATGTCCGAACCCCGTCTGTACCAGTCCATTGCCGCCGAAATCGTCGCGCTGATCGAGAAGGGCGAATTCCCGCCGGGCTCGCGCCTGCCGGGCGAACGCGACCTGGCCGAACGCCTGGGCGTGAGCCGGGTGACGGTGCGGGAGGCGGAAATCGCGCTGGAAGCGCAGGGCCTGATCACCATCAAGACCGGCTCCGGCGTGTACGTGAAGGCCAAGCCGTCGCAGGCGCCGGGCGCACTGCCCGACGTCTCGGCGTTCGACCTCACCGCCGCACGCGCGGTGATCGAGGCCGAGGCCGCGGCGATGGCCGCCAGCCGCATCACCGATGCCGAACTGGAGGACCTGGCCGGCCTGATCGCGGCCATGGTCGATCCCAACTCGGGCGAAGCGGCGGCCAGCGAGGCCGATCGCCAGTTCCACCTTTCGATTGCACGCATCGCCGGCAACCCGGTGGTGGAGCACTGCGTGCAGCTGATCTGGCGGATGCGCAACGAGCTGCCGCGGGTCAAGCAGGTCTACGCCAACGTCTGCCACAACGACGACGACACCCGCGACGAAGAACACACCCGTATTCTCGATGCGCTGCGCCAGCGCGACCCGGCGGCGGCGCGGCTGGCCATGCGCAACCACTTCCAGCGGCTGTTCGAATCGATGCTGGAAGCCACCGAGAATGAAGCGCTGGCCGAAATCCGCCGGCGGACCCAGCAGGACCGCGAACGATTCAGGGCCGCGACCGGGCACTGAGCCCGGTGTAAAGCGGCGGGATCACTCGCCCTGGTACTGCTTCTCTTCGACCAGCTGCGAGCCGGCGATGCGGTTGATCTCGTTCTTCACTTTGACCCGCTCGCCATTGGTGCCATAGACGCCGCGGGCCAGCTGGATGAAGGCATCGTCGAAGACCTGTGCTGCTTCCTTGTCGCGCAGCTGGTCCTGGATCTCCCACATGCGCTCGTTGATCGCCTTGAGCTGCGTCTTCAGCGCCTCCAGCCCGGGCTGAGCGCCCACCTGCTGCTGCCACAGCGGCCACAGACCGTCGAGTTCCTTGCGGACGTTGGCGTTCTTGCCGGCATCGGCAATGCGTTCGGCCTTGATTTCCAGGATGGTGATCTTGTCGATCAGCTCGCCAATCGATACCGGGGTCAGGATCGCGTCCACGCCATTACTCGCAACAGGTCAGAGCGGCCATGATACCGCGCACCCCCGGGCACCACCCTGACGCAGGATTTACAGAAACGTTGCGCCGATCGGGTGGCTACGCCATGGCGGCTTTACGCCGGTCCTGAGGACACTGTCGCTCTCGACGGCGCGGCCGTCATCTGGAGCGGGACACGTGGTGGGTAACTATTCGAAACAGCGCCTGCGCTGCGGCGTGGTGCTGGTGGGGCTGGTCATGAGCGGTGCGGCCGCGGCCGCGGTGGAAGGCAATGCGACGCTGACCTCGGACTACGTCTGGCGCGGCAGCTCGCAGAGCGACGGCGATCCGGCCGTGCAGGCGGGCGTGAAACTCAGTGCGTCCAACGGCTGGTATGCCTCGGCGTGGGGCTCGGGTGTCTCGTTCCGGCCGGACAACGGCGCGCGCAGCGAGTTTGATCTTGTCGCCGGCTGGAGCGGGGCGGTGACGCCGGACTGGAGCGTGGACGTCAATCTGACCCGCTACGTCTATCCGTCCGCCACGGTCGATCTGGACTGGACCGAGCTCAATGGCACCGTCACCTGGCGGCAGCGCGCCTGGCTGCAGGTCGGCGTCTCCGACAACGCGCTGGCCGGTGGCCATGGCGGCACCTACGCCCAGCTCGGTGCGCGCCTGCCGCTGGGGGAGCAGTGGCGTATCGAAGGGGCTGTGGGCCGCTACTGGCTGGACAGCGCGCAGGCCGATGACTACCTGCACGGCCAGCTCAGCGTGGTATGGCGCGTGCACGGACCGTGGGAGCTGCGGGTGACCGGGCATGACACCGACGGCGCCGCCAAGCGGCTGTTCCCGGGCAACGCGGGATCGCGCCTCGAGGTCGCGGTGCAGACGAGTTTCTGAGGTGCGCGGGCGCTACGCCCGCCGCCTTGCCTGCGACATCGCCCAGATGCCCATCGCCACCACCGCAACGCAGGCACCGGTGACGCACACACCGGTCCAGCCGAAGCGATCGAAAACCTGCGCCGAGACCAAGGAACCCAGCGAGCCACCGATGAAGTAGCCGGTCATGTAGCCGGCATTGAGCCGGTTGCGGGCCTCCGGGCGCAGCGCATACACCACGTTCTGGTTGCTCACGTGCAGCAGCTGCGCGGCCAGGTCGAGCACGATCACGCCCAGCACCAGCGCGATCAACGAGTGCGTGGAAAAGCCCAGCGGCAGCCACGATGCGGCCAGCAGCACCAGCGCCACGGTGGTGGCCAGGGCGGCCTTGCCACGGTCGGCCATGCGCCCGGCCACGCCCGCGGCCAGCGTGCCGGCCGCACCGACCAGCCCGAACAGGCCGATCGTCGCATCGCTGTAGTCATAGGGTTCGGCCGCCAGCAGGAACGCCAGCGGCGTCCAGAAGATCGCGAACATCGCAAAGCTCAGCGCGCCCAGTACGGTACGCAGGCGGAACACCGGCTCCTGCGCGAACAGCGTGCCAATCGAGCGCAGCAGCTGCAGATAGCCCAGCCCGGCGGTCTGATGGAAGCGCGGCAGATGCCGATAGAGCATGCCGGTGGTCAGCACCAGCGCGGCCGCGGCGATCCAGTACACCGTGCGCCAATCGCCCAGCGAGGACAGCGCCCCGGCCACGGTGCGTGCCAGCAGAATGCCGAGCAGCAGGCCGCTCATCACCGTGCCGACTACCTGGCCGCGCTCCTCCGGCCGCGCCAGCGTTGCTGCGAACGGCACCAGCACCTGCGCCACCACCGAGAACAGGCCGGTCAGCGCGGTGCCCACCAGCAGCCATACGAACTGATGGCTCAGCGCGCTCAGCACCAGGCCGGAGGCCGACAGCAGTGACATCACCACGATCAGCCGGCGGCGCTCGAACAGATCGCCCAGCGGCACCAGCAGGATGAGGCCGGCGGCATAGCTCAGCTGGGCGACGGTCACCACCGTGCCGGCACGTGCGAACGACACCCCGAACTCCCCGGCGATGGTGTGCAGCAGCGGCTGCGCGTAATAGTTGCTGGCCACGGCCACACCGGTGGCGAAGGCCATCAGCAGGACCTGCCAGCGGCTGAGCGGCGAGGGCACGTCGTGGGTCATGACGGGCTCCGGATAAGAAGGGGCGCCAGTGTCCGCCTGATCCACAAATGAGGGAAATGAATAGTTATCATCCGATGCATCTGAAAATGAGATGGTGTGATGAAGCTCAAGCAGCTCGAGTTCGCGGTCGCGCTGGCCGAGGAGGGCAACTTCACCCGTGCCGCGCAGCGCTGCCACGTCGTGCAGTCGGCGCTGAGCCACCAGATCGCCCATCTCGAGGACGAACTGCAGGCCACGCTGTTCGAGCGCCTGCCGCGCCAGGTCAGGGTAACGCCCGCCGGTGAAGCACTCTTGACGCACGCACGCCAGGTGCTCGCCTCGCTGCGGCATCTGCGCGATGACGTTGCCGCCGTCGGTGGCCAGGTGCGTGGCATCCTGCACATCGGCCAGATCACTTCGTTGACCGCCGTGGATCTGGTCGCGTGCCTGGCGACGTTCCATCGGCGCTATCCGCAGGTCGAGTTCCGCCTGCGCATGGACAAGAGCGAAGTGCTGATGGCCGATGTGCGCGAGCGGCGGCTGGACGTGGCGCTGGTGGGCTTGTCGCCGGGCACGCCGATCGAGGGCGCCCAGCACCGATTGCTGGCCGAGGAATCGATGGTCGCCGTGCTGCCGCCCGCCCATCCACTGGCGACGCGCAGACGGCTCTCGCTGGCGACGCTGGCCGGGCTGCCGCTGGTGGATTTCCCGCAGGGGAGTGGGGCCCGCCGGCAGACCGACGAGGCCTTCGCCGCCGCCGGACTGCCCCATCGGGTGCCGTTCGAGATCAATCACATGGCGCTGGTCGAGCGCTTCGTGCAGCAGGGCCTGGCGGTCGGCATCGTGCCGCAGGCGATCGCCGCCGGTTTCAGCGGCGTTGCCTGTGTGGCAATCCAGGGTGCACCGACCCGGCGCGTGCATGCGGTCTGGTCGAACCTGCCCACGCCGGCTGCGCGGGCCTTCATGGAGGAACTGCTGCAGCACGTGGCCCCGACACCGGCGCCACGCACCCAGGACGCCCTCAGGCGGCGCGCACGCGCAGGGTCAGGCCCTTGAGGAAATTGCGCAGCATCTGGTCACCGCAGGCGCGGTAGTTCTTGTGGTCCGGCTGACGGAACAGCGCGGACAGCTCCGGCTTGGAGACCGAGAAACCGGCAGCGTCGAACACTTCGTGCATGTCCACGTCCTTCAGCTGGAAGGCGACGCGCAGCTTCTTCAGCACCAGGTTGTTGGTGATGCGCTTTTCCACCGGGCGGACCGGCTGGCTCTCGTCGCGGCCGCGGAAATGCACGATCAGGCCATCCAGGAAATGCGCCAGGGTGCGGTCGTCGCAGGGCACGAAGCCTTCTTCGTCTTCCTTGCGCAGCCAGCCGGCCACATCGGCCTTGTCGACCACGAAGGCCGGATCGGCCAGGGCACAGGTGTCGGCGATCATGCCGTCGCTGAGGTCGAGCATGTAGCGGATGCTGCGCAGTACATCGTTGTTGATCATGGGACGTCCAATACCGCCGGCGCGGCTGCGCGGCTGGCGGCCATTTTACCCCGTGCCGGGCGCGCGGCCGGCTGCGACCGGTGGTCGCTGTCATCTGGCTGCCATGAAAGTGAAGCACAGTGCCGCGATCAGGCATCGACAGGCAGTGGAGCAGGCAATGCGCAGGTGGCAGGTACTCGGGTGTGTGGGCATGTTGCTGGCGGGCCAGGCAGGGGCGCAGACCCCTTATGTGGCGCTGGAACAGCGGCTGGATCCGCAGGCGCTGGCCGAGGTCGGGCTGACCCCGGGCCAGTTGCAGACGCTGAACCGCCTGCTGCGCCAGGCCGAGGCCGACGCCCCGGCACCGGTGGCCGTCGCGGCGGCGCCGGCCGCAGGCCCAGGTCTACCAACACCGGCCCCGATGTTTCCCGGGCTGGACGATGGCCCGATCCACGCCAAGGTCACCGGCCAGGTGGACGGCTGGGCCCCCGGCACCGTGTTCACCCTCGACAACGGCCAGCAGTGGCAGGTGCTCAAGGGCGAGATGACGCTCAAGACCGCCCGCAGCAACCCCGAGATCGTCGTGGTGCCGGGCATCGCCGGCCGCTGGTTCCTGCAGGTGGATGAGGACCTGCCCAAGGCGCGCGTGTTCCGCATCCGCTGACGCGACGCCCCGTAGCGGCAGGCAGCGGAGCAGCGCCCGGCTCTGCACCGGGCGGGCATCGGTGCGAAAATGGTCGGGATCTTCACGGAGTACCTCGATGACCCGTACCGCTCTGATTACCGGCGCCACCTCCGGCTTTGGCGCCGCCGCCGTCCACCGTTTCGCCCAGGCCGGCTGGCGCGTGATCGCCACCGGGCGCCGGGCCGAGCGCCTGCAGCCGCTGGTCGATGCCTACGGTCCCGAGCGCGTGCATGCCGCGGTGTTCGACGTGCGCGACAGCGTGGCGATGGAAGCGGCCCTGGCCGCCCTGCCGGCCGGGTTCGCCGACATCGACCTGCTGGTCAACAATGCCGGCCTGGCCCAGGGCACCGCCCCGGCCCAGAGCGCCTCGCTGGAAGACTGGCGCACCATGATCGACACCAACGTCACCGCCCTGGTGACGCTGACCCATCGCCTGTTGCCGCAGCTGGTCGCGCGCAAGGGCGCGATCATCAACATCAGCTCGGTCGCCGGCGTGTACCCGTATCCGGGCGGCAATGCCTATGGCGGCACCAAGGCCTTCGTCAGCCAGTTCTCGCTCGGCCTGCGCTCGGACCTGCACGGCAGTGGCGTGCGCGTGACCACGATCGAGCCGGGCATGGCGGAAACCGAGTTCACCGTGGTCCGCACCCATGGCGACCAGGCGGCCTCGGACAAGCTCTACACCGGCGCCAACCCGATGACCGCCGAGGACATCGCCGAACAGATCTTCTGGGTCGCCTCGCTGCCGGCCCACCTGAACATCAATCGCCTCGAAGTGATGCCGGTCAGCCAGTCGTTCGCCGGCTTCCAGGTCGCGCGCGACTGATCGCAGGCCCCGGAGATTCCGGCCGTCGGTCATTCCGCCCCGCCGGCGATTCCAACCCGCCGGCGATTCCGACCCATGGGCGATTCCCATGGGCGATTCCGACCCACGGTAGCTGCCGACCGTTGGTCGGCAGGCTCACCGATCATGCCTCCCGCGCCGTCCACACGGCCAGCTCATACCCATCCGGGTCGAGGAAGTGAAACCGACGCCCGCCCGGGAAATCGAACGCGGCCCGGCAGATCGCCGCGCCGGCCGCCTGCAGCCGTTGCTGCGTGGCGACCAGGTCATCGGCATACAGGATCACCAGGGGCCCACCCGGTTGCACCGCTTCGCCGGTGGTGAAACCACCGGTCAGGCGTCCATCGCTGAACTCGGTGTAGGCCGGGCCGTAATCGGTGAACGTCCAGCCGAAGACTTCAGCGTAGAACGCCTTGCTGCGCGCGATGTCGGCCACGTTGAACTCAATGTTGTCGATGCGGCGATCGTTGCCGTGTGCGGTACTCATGGACGCTTCACGTTGAAAGGAGCCCCAGCATCGCCACCCCGGCCGCGCCGGTCTTGAACAAAACGGCCAGTCAGCTACGCCACTGCGCGCATAAGGCCGCCGCCCCGATCCCCGCCAACGCCCGCACCTCGCGGCTCAGGTGCGACTGGTCGGCGTAGCCCACATCCGCCGCCAACCCCGCCAGTCCCTCCCCCGGCATCGCCCGGGCCAGCGCCAGGAACCGCTGCAGCCGCAGAATCCGCTCCAGCATCTTCGGCCCATAGCCGAACTGCTCATGGCACAACCGGCGCAGGCTGCGCGTGCTTACCTGCAGCGCCGAACCGATCGCGGCCAGATCGTGACCACCGGCCCGCACCTGCCCGAACACCCGCGCCGCCACCGCGTGGCGGCCACCGGTAGAGCGGGGCAGCCCAGCCAGCGCCTGCGCGAACAACCGCTGCCGCGCATCGCCATCGCCCACGTCATTCAACCGCGCCGCAAGCTGCCGCGCCTGGGCTCCCAGCACCGCATCCAGCTCCACGGCGATGCCCACCAGTTCGTCCAGCGGCACCCCCAGCCAGGCCCGCGCCGCGCCGGGCTGGAAGCGCGCCCCCAACACCTGCGCGCCGGGCATCAACTGCGGGTGTGCGGCCACCACATCCGGGCCCACCACATACAGCCGCCCATCGCGCCACAGGATGTCCACGCAGCCATCAGGCAGTACCGCGACTTCACCGCTATGGCCCACCGGCAGATCGCTGCGCCACAGCTGTCCGAAACAGCCCTGCAGCGGAGCAGGCGCCGCCCATTCGCGGTAGCGACCGGTCGCACCGGCAACGCCGGGAAGGTCATCAGAATCGAGGCGGGAAGACATGTTTGAACGATAGCGGATCAATCGAAAGAAACGCGCTTCGACAAAAAAAACGCCGGGCAAGCCCGGCGTCCTTCAAAACACTGCAGCGCCACTTACTGCGCCTTGATCGCCATCGCCTGAAGCCCCGTCCCATCCAGCTTCTGCTTGGCTTCGGCCAGCTCGCCCGCGCTGCCATACGGCCCCATGCGCACGCGATACACCGTCTTGCCGTTGATCTGCGCTGATTCCACGCGCGCGGCCAGGCCGATCATCGCCAGCTTGGCCTTGGTCGCCTCGGCATCGCCGGAAGCACCGAAGGCGCCGGCCTGCAGGATGTAACGCACGTTGCTGGCCGCAGGCTCAGCCGCTGTAGCAGCAGGCGTCGTCGCCGCAGTAGCCGCCGGCTTCGGTGCCGCCGGAGTGGCCGCAGCCGTCTGCGCCGGCGTTGCCGCCGCAGCCGTGGTCGCCGCCGGGCGTTCCGCTACCGGGGCGGGCAGCGGGGCGGTGCTCACCGGGGCCGCCGACGTGGTCGCCGCGGTGCTGGTCGGCGCCGGTGCGGGCGGCAACGGGCGGCCTTCCAGCGCCGCCTGCGCGCGCTGGGCTTCCGCCTTGGCACGGCGCTGATCTTCGGCGCGTGCGCTGGCCGCCAGCTCGGCATCGGACATTTCCACTTCCTTGCCGGGCAGCAGGGTGTAGAAGTCGTACTGCGTCGCCGCCGGCTTGGCCGCTTCGGCGGGCGTGGCGGCGCCCGGCTTGGGCAGCTCGGTGCCGACGTCGGTCTCGGCGTCGCTCACCGGGGCCGGCTGGGCGTTCGGGTCCGGCTGCGGGCCGACCCGCAGGAAGCCATCGCCCTCGTTCTTGAACAGGTTCGGTGCCGCCAGGAACACCACGGCCGCAATCGCCACACCCGCGACCAGCCACACCCATCCCGGGGTGCCCTGGTTGCTGTTGCGCCGTGCCTGGCTCTTGCCGCGTCGTGCTGCCATTTACTGCTTCTCCACTGCTTACATTTTTTCCGGGGCGGATACGCCCAGGATGTTCAGACCATTGGCCAGGACCTGGCGCGCGGCGCAGGCCAGCGTCAGCTTGGCGTTGCGTTCGCTTTCGTCGGCCACCAGTACCTGCGTGCCGTGATACCACGTGTGGAAGGCGTGCGCCAATTCACGCAGATACTGCGCGATCAGGTGCGGTTCCAGCGCGAGGCCGGCCGCTTCGACGACTTCCGGGAAGCGCGACATTTCCACCATCAGCCACAGCGAGGCGTCGTCGCCCAGCGAGGACAGACCGGTCAGACCCGCAGCCGGCGTGTAGCTCAGGCCCTTCTCCTGCGCCTGGCGCAGCAGGCTGCAGACGCGGGCATGCGCGTACTGCACGTAGAACACCGGATTGTCGTTGCTCTGCTGGCGGGCCAGATCGATATCGAAGGTCAGCTGCGAATCGGGCTTGCGCGCGATCAGGAACCAGCGGGTGGCATCGCGGCCGGCTTCTTCGATCAGGTCGCGCAGGGTCAGGTAGCTGCCGGCACGCTTGGAGAGCTTCACTTCCTCGCCACCGCGCATCACCGTCACCATCTGGTGCAGCACGTATTCCGGCCAGCCCTTGGGGATGCCGACGTCCAGCGCCTGCAGGCCGGCACGCACGCGCGCCAGCGAACCGTGGTGGTCCGCGCCCAGCTCGGTGATCGCGCGCTCGTAGCCGCGCTGCCACTTGGAGAGGTGGTAGGCCACGTCCGGCAGGAAGTAGGTGTAGGTGCCGTCGGACTTGCGCATCACGCGGTCCTTGTCGTCACCGAAGTCGGTCGAGCGCAGCCACAGCGCGCCGCCTTCCTCATACGTATGGCCGGCCGCGTTGAGCTGGGCGACGGTCTCTTCGACCTTGCCATCCTTGTACAGCGAACTTTCCAGGAAGTAGATGTCGAAATCCACGCCGAACGCGGCCAGGTCCTGGTTCTGCTCGTTGCGCAGGTAGGCCACCGCAAAGCGACGGATCGCATCGAGGTTGTCCGGGTCGCGCTCGCCGACCACCGAGTGGCCTTCCAGCTCCACCGTGGCGCCGGCCAGGTAGGCGTTGGCGACGTCCTGGATGTAATCGCCGCGGTAGCCCGCTTCCGGCCAGCCGGCGTCGTCGGGCTTGAGGCCCTTCGCACGCGCCTGGGTGGACAGCGCCAGGTTCTCGATCTGCACGCCGGCGTCGTTGTAGTAGAACTCGCGCTTGGCGTTCCAGCCGTTCACTTCCAGCAGGCGCGCCAGGCAGTCACCGATCGCCGCCGCGCGGCCGTGGCCGACATGCAGCGGACCGGTCGGGTTGGCCGACACATATTCCACGCCCACGGTGCGGCCGTTGCCGCTCAGGTTGTGGCCGTAATCGGCGCCTTCCTTGAGCACGCCGGCCGCTTCGCGCTGGTAGGCGCTGGGGGCGAGGTGGAAATTGATGAAGCCCGGGCCGGCGATCTCGACGCGGGCCACGTCATCGCTCTTGGGCAGCGCATCGAGCAGCGCCTGGGCCAGGGCGCGCGGGTTGCTGCGCGCCGGCTTGGCCAGCAGCATCGCGGCGTTGGTGGCGAAATCGCCGTGCTCACGGGTCTTCGGGCGTTCGACCACGAATTCCGGGGTCAGGGTATCGGCCGGCAGAGTGCCGTTGGCGCGCAAGGCTTCGATGCCTTGGCTGATCAGGGCGCGGAGGAGATTTTTCACAAGGCCTGCTTTGGGACTGGAGCGGCGGAATCGGCAATTTTAGCCCAGAAGCCACCCCGATCCATTGAACCGGGGCCGAGCGGCGGCGTTTCCCACGCCGGATCAGGCCGTTCCGGTGCCCATCCAGCCGCGCGCGGCCATCGATACCGGGGCCCCGTCGCCGATGACGACATGGTCGAGCAGCCGGATATCCACCAGTGCCAGTGCCTGTTGCAGCAGCGTGGTGATCCGGCGGTCCTCCAGCGAGGGCTCGGCACTGCCCGAGGGATGGTTGTGGCTGACGATCACCGCGGCAGCGTTGTGCAGCAGGGCGCGGCGGACCACTTCACGCGGGTAGACCGCCGCCGCATCCACCGTCCCGCTGAACAGCTCCTCGCAGGCCAGCGTGCGGTGCTGGTTGTCCAGGAACAGCGCGGCGAACACCTCGTTGGGCCGCGCCCGCAGCCGCTGTTTGAAGTAACGGCCTGCGGCGGCGGGGTCGCGCAGGCTTTCGCCCCGCGCCAGCTCGGCCGCCAGATGCCGATGCGCGAGCTCCAGCCCGGCCACCAGCTTGCAGCTGCGGGCCGGCCCAAGGCCGGGCAGGGCCGCCAGCGCGCTGGCCGGCAGGTCGAGCAGGTTGCGCAGGGGGCCGTGGGATTGCAACAGATCGCGGGCGGTTTCGACCGCATCCCGGCCGCGCAGGCCTGAGCCGAGGAAGATCGCGAGCAGTTCGGCATCGGACAGGGCGCCAGCGCCTTGGGCGAGCAGCTTTTCGCGGGGACGCTCGGCGCTGGGCCAGTCTCGGATCGACATGGCCCCAGTGTCTGTGGGTGGCGGCGGATTCACCATCGGTGAACCGGGCGCCATCGTGTCGGTAAATGCAGGGCAACGTGCCACGTCCGGCGATTCCTTATGACGAAAACCTGCCTCCTTATGCCGCTGGCGCATCAGGCGGTTTACGGACCATCGGGTAAGCTAATCGCCTCGGTTCGACAGGAACACCCAAGGTGGCTGACTCCCCCCAGGCTTCTCCGGCGGCCGCGCGCCCGTTGGAAGGCCAGAAGCTGTTGTTGTGCGTTGGTGGCGGGATCGCTGCCTACAAGTCGCTGGAACTGGTGCGCCGCCTGCGCGATGCGGGGGCCCAGGTGCAGGTCGCGATGACCGCCGGGGCCCAGCAGTTCGTCACCCCGCTGAGCTTCCAGGCGCTGTCCGGCCAGCCGACCCGCACCACGCTGTGGGACAGCGCGGCCGAGCAGGCGATGGGCCATATCGAGCTGGCCCGCTGGGCCGACCGCATCGTGGTCGCACCGGCGACCGCCGATCTGCTCGCGCGCCTGGCCCACGGCCATGCCGATGACCTCGTCACCACCCTGTGCCTGGCCACCACCGCGCCGCTGACCGTGTGCCCGGCGATGAACCACCGCATGTGGCTGCACCCGGCCACCCAAGCCAACATCGGCCTGCTGCGCGAGCGCGGTGCCCAGGTGATCGGGCCGGAAGACGGTCCGCTGGCCGAAGGCGAGTCCGGCCCGGGCCGGCTCACCGAACCGCACGCGATCGTGGCCGCGCTGGCCGGGCTGCACGCGCCGGCCCCCGCCGAGCCGCCGGCGAGCAGCGAGCTGAAGGGTCTACGCGTGCTGATCAGCGCCGGTCCCACCTATGAAGACATCGATCCGGTGCGCTACGTCGGCAACCGCAGCAGCGGCAAGATGGGCTACGCGCTGGCCGCCGCCGCCGCCCGCCTGGGCGCGCAGGTGGTGCTGGTCAGTGGTCCGGTCCAGCTGGCCACGCCCGCCGGCGTGCAGCGCGTCGACGTGCGTTCGGCCGCGCAGATGCGCGAAGCGGTGCTGGGTGCGTTGCCGGCCGACATCTATATCGGTGCGGCCGCGGTGTCCGATTACACCCCGCGCCAGATCGCCCCGCAGAAACTCAAGAAGACCGCCGGTACCCAGAGCCTGACCCTGGAACTGGTGCGTACCCCGGACATCCTGGCCGAAGTCGCCGCGCAGACCAACGCGCTCAAGCTGGTGGTCGGTTTCGCTGCCGAGACCCACGACGTGGAGAAATACGCGCGTGGCAAGCTGGTGGACAAGCGCCTGGACCTGGTGATCGCCAACCAGGTCGGGATCAGCACCGGCGGTTTCGAAAGCGATGAAAACGCGGCCACGGCCTACTGGCAAGGCGGCGAACAGGTGTTCCCCGGCACCTCCAAGGCCGTGCTGGCCGAACAACTGTTGTCCCTGATTGCCCAGAGGTTGCACGCATGACCATCGATTCCTCCCTGCAGCCGCTGCAGGTCAAGCTGCTGGACCCGCGTTTCGGCGACGAATGGCCGCTGCCGGCCTACGCCACCGAGCACAGCGCCGGGCTGGATCTGCGCGCCGCGCTGGAGACCGAGCTCACCCTGCAGCCCGGCGACACCGCGCTGATTCCCAGCGGCATCGCGATCCATATCGCCGACCCGAACCTGGCCGCCGTGGTGCTGCCGCGCTCCGGCCTGGGCCATCGCCACGGCATCGTGCTGGGCAACGGCACCGGCCTGATCGACGCCGATTACCAGGGCCCGCTGCTGATCAGCGCCTGGAACCGCGGCCGCGAACCCTTCACCCTGCAGCCCGGTGATCGCATCGCCCAGCTGGTGGTGCTGCCGATTGCACGCGTGGCGCTTCAGGTAGTGGATACTTTCAGCGACAGCGCCAGGGGAACGGGTGGATTCGGCCATACCGGGGTGCGCTGACAGGGGAGTTTCATGAGCAAGGCGAAGGCGGAAGGACGGCCGCAGTGGACGACAGGGCGCTCGGTGCCGCTGTTGGCCGTGCTGCTGGTGCTGTTGGCGGTCTGGTTCGGGTGGAGCGGTGTGCGCCAATGGCGCCAGGCCGCCGTGGGTGCCGAGCTCGAGCAGTCGCGCGACCGTGTGGTCGAGGGCCTGCAGACGGCCCTGACCGGGCAGCTCGGCAAACTGGCCACGCTGCTCAAGACCGAGCGCGTCGCCAGTGCGCTGGCCAGCGGCAATGCCCAAGGTGCCGCCGTCGCCATCCGCGAAGGCTGGCCGGGCGTGGAAGACGTCCAGATCTTCACCGCCGATCTGGATGCGGCCTACGCCGATCCGAAGGCCTTTGGGTACTCGCGCCTGGCGCTGCTCGAAGCGGCCATCGCCGATGACGCGCCGGTCGCCCGCGTGGTGCGTGATGCGGGCGGGCAACGTCTCGGCCTGGCAGCGGCGGTCGACCTCGGCCCGCAGGGCGCGGCCGTCGTCTATATCCGCCAGCCACTGCTGCGCCTGACCGGCGTGTTCGACAAGGTCGCCGTGCCGGGCGACGGTTACCTCGCCCTGCGCCAGGGGAACCACAACGTCGTCGAACAGGGCAGCCGCGGGCTGTCCGGCGGCGCTGAAGCGCTGGCGCGTCCGATCGGGCGCAGTGGGCTGCGTCTGTCCGCCGCCGTGCCGGATATCGAACCGGGTCCGCTGGGCCTGGGGGCGATCCCCAGTGCGATTGTCGCCGTGTTGCTGCTGTTGATCGCCGTGCTGCTGGTGTTGGGCAAGGGCAAGGTGCCGTTGCCGCGCCGCCGCGGTGCGGCCGAGAGTGCCACCGACACCGGCCCGACCCTGAGCGAAAGCCTGGCCCAGGCCCCGCTGGCGGCGGCCGCCGTCGAGCGCGTTGACGAAGCGCCACCGCCCACCGTCCCGGGCGAGGCGGTCGCGGCCGAGATCTTCCGCGCCTACGACATCCGCGGCGTGGTCGGCCGCGAGCTGACCCCCAAGGTCGCCGCGCTTATCGGCCAGGCGATCGGCTCGGTGCTGCAGGTCCAGGGCCTGCGCGACATCGTGGTCGGCCGCGATGGCCGACTCTCCGGCCCCGAGCTGACCGCCGGGCTGATCGAAGGCCTGCGCCGCGCCGGCTGCAACGTCACCGACATCGGCCTGGCGCCGACCCCCGTGGTGTACTTCGCCAGTTATCACCTGCGCGCGGGCAGCTGCGTGGCGGTGACCGGCAGCCACAACCCGCCCGATTACAACGGCTTCAAGATCGTGGTCGGTGGCGAAACACTGTCCGGCGATGCGATCACCGAGCTGTACCACCGCATCCGCGATGGCCAGCTGCACGTGGCGTCCGAACCGGGCAGCTTCCAGACCCGCGAGGTCAACGCCGATTACATCCAGCGCATTGCCGATGACGTGCAGCTGGACCGCCCGCTCAAGGTGGTCGCCGATGCCGGCAACGGGGTGGCGGGCGAGCTCGCCCAGCCGCTGCTGGAGGCGATCGGTGCCGAAGTGATTCCGCTGTACTGCGATGTGGACGGCACCTTCCCCAACCACCATCCGGACCCGAGCGATCCGGACAATCTGGAAGACCTGATCCAGACCGTGAAGCGCTTCGATGCGGACCTCGGCCTGGCCTTCGATGGCGACGGCGACCGTCTCGGCGTGGTCACCCGCGAAGGGAAGATCATCTACGCGGATCGTCTGTTGATGCTGTTCGCCGCCGACGTGCTGATGCGCAACCCGGGCGCGCTGGTGATCTACGACGTGAAGTGCAGCGGCAAGCTGTCCGACTACGTGCTGCGCAACGGCGGCAGCCCGCTGATGTGGAAGACCGGCCATTCGCTGATGAAGGCGAAGATGCGCGAGACCGACGCTGAGCTGGCGGGCGAGATGAGCGGGCACTTCTTCTTCAAGGAGCGCTGGTTCGGCTTCGACGACGGCCTGTACGCCGCCGCGCGCCTGCTGGAGATCCTGGCCCAGCGCGAGGAGACGCCGTCGGAGGTACTCGACGAACTGCCCGACAGCGTCTCCACCCCCGAGCTGAAGGTGCCGGTCGACGCGGGCACGCCGCATGCGCTGGTGTCGCTGTTCGTGTCGTCGGTGCAGGTGGAGGACTCGCCGTTCGCCGGCGCGCGCCTGTCCACCATCGACGGCCTGCGTGCCGACTTCCCCGATGGCTGGGGCCTGGTGCGTGCGTCGAACACCACCCCGGTACTGGTGCTGCGTTTCGAGGCCGATGACGAGGCCGCGCTGGAGCGCATCAAAGCGCTGTTCCGCGCGCAGCTGCAGCCGTTGCTGCCGGGTGTGGCGCTGGGCTTCTGATCTGCGTGGGTACCGACCAACGGTCGGTACCCACGCAGATCAGCGGTAGTGCCGGCCGCTGGCCGGCTCTTCGCATTCCTTGAACGTTACGTGGAGCCGGCCAGCGGCCGGCACTACCTTGCATCCACGCGCATGGACATCCACGCCATGCGTGGATGCCTTTGATCACCCCTTGAACCGCAGACCCACGCCGGGCTCGGTGAACAGATACCGCGAATCCAGCGCGGAATCGCCCAGCTTGTGGCGCAGCTTGCCGACCAGGATGCGCAGGTAATGCGTATCGTGCTGGTGCGTCGGCCCCCAGATCTCCTGCAGGATCTGCGGCTGGGTCACCACCCGCCCGGCATTGCGCAGCAGCAGTGACAACAGCGCGTACTCCTTGCGCGTCAGCGCCACCGGCGCACCGTCCAGCATCACCTCGCGCCGGACCAGGTCGATATGCAGGTGCCCATCGTCGAACTGCGGCAGCACGCCCTCGCTGGACACCGTGCGCGAGCGCAGCAGCCCGCGCACGCGCGCCATCAGCTCCTGCGTTCCGAACGGCTTGGTCACGTAGTCGTTGGCGCCGGCATCCAGCGCACGCACCTTCTCGGTCTCGCTGGCCCGCACGGTCAGCATGATCACCGGCACCTGGCTCCACTGGCGCAGTTCACCCAGCACCTCATGGCCTTCCATGTCGGGCAGGCCGATATCCAGGATGACCAGGTCCGCCCCTTCGCCGACCAGCGCTTCCAGCCCGGCCTGGCCGGTCGCGGCCTGGGACACGCGGTAGCCCTGCGCGCGCAGGCTGATCTCCAGGAAGCGCCGGATCTGCGCTTCATCGTCGATCACCAGCACGCGCGCCGGGGGCACGCCGTGGGAAGCCTCAGGAATCGTCGTTGTCATCGGCAGGGTGGGGATGCAGCAGGGGCAGTGTGATGCGGATCAGGGTACCGCGTCCGTCGCGCCCCGGCAGCGCCTGCACGCTGCCGCCATGCGCGCCGATCATGCCCTGGCAGATGGTCAGGCCCAGCCCGGTGCCGTGCCGGCCCCGGTCGCCACGCTCCACGCTGTAGAACATGTCGAAGATGCGCGCCCGCTCTTCGTCAGGAATCCCGGGGCCGGCGTCGAGCACATCGATGCGCAGCTCGCCCTCGACCAGCCGCGCCTGCACTTCCACTGCCGCGCCGGGCGGGGAAAATTTGGCCGCGTTCTCCATCACGTTGAACACCGCCTGCTCGACCAGCGCCGGATGCACCCAGATCGGGGCCAGCGCAGCCGGAATATCCAGTTTGAGCAGCACATCGGGCTGATAGCGCTGCAGGCGGCGCGCGGCCGAGCCGACCAGCTCATCCACGCCGATCCAGTCGCGGTTGATCTGCAGGCCGTCATGGCCGAGCCGGGTCATGTCCAGCAGGTTCTGGATGTAGCGGTCCAGGCGCTCGCCTTCGACCAGGATGGTGTCCAGCAGGGCGCGGCGGTCGCTGGCATCCATCGCATCGGCATAGCTGGAGAGGCTGTCGGCCGAGCCGATCATCGCCGCCAGGGGCGAGCGCAGGTCATGCGAGACCGAGGACAGCAACGCCGAACGCAGCCGCTCGGTCTCGTTGCTCACATGCGCTTTCTCCAGATCGGCCACCAGCTGGGTGCGCAGCGCAGCCTGGGCGATATCGTCCACCATCGCTTCGGCCAGCTGGCGCTGCTCGGGCGTCAACCGCGGGGCCTCGCGCGGGAAGCGCATGCCGGCCACGCCGATCGCGCGGTCGTCGCCGTCCAGCAGCGGCAGGAACCACCAGCCGGCGCCGGCCAGCGTATCGGTGAAGCGCCCGCTGGGCTGGCCATGCCGGTGTGCCCAGTCGGCGGCGGCCAGATCGGTGTCGCCCGGTGCGGCGCTGCCACTGGCGCTGGTGTACTGCCCGATGCGCAGCCATGCCGGCGCATCCATCGCCTGTTCCAGCGCTTCACGGCCGGCCTGCGCGACCTGCTCGTTGCTGGGCGCGCTGGCCAGCTGCCGGCCCAGCGCCTGGCGCGCATGCGCGTGCCGGTTGGCGGCGCGCAATGCCACCACCTGCATGCGCAGGCGCGAGGCCAGCCGTCCGGCCACCAATGCGGCTGCCAGGAACAGGAAGACCGTGATCACGCCCTGGCGCGCGCTGATCGCGAAGGTGAAGCGCGGCGCGATGAAGAAGAAGTTGTAGGCCAGGAAGCACAGTGCGGCCGCGATCACCGCCGCACTGGTGCGGCTGCGCGCGGCGACCATCACCACCGCCACGATGAACACCATCGAGAGGTCGTACAGCCCGATCCAGCGCTCGGCGACCAGCGCCACCAGGCACGCGGCCGCGGTGGCGCCCAGCGCCAGCAGCGCGTCCTTGCCGGCACTGCGGCTCGGAAGGGACAGGCCGGACCGTCGCGCACGCGCTCGCGCCTGCGGCGTGCCGATGATGGTGATCTCGAAATGCGCGCCGCGCCGGATCAGCTGCTGGGTCAGCGTGCGGTTGAGCATGCGCGCGAGCGGGCGCTCCCGCGTGCGGCCCAGCACCAGCGTCGACACGCCATTGTGTGCGGCATGGTCGAGCAGGGCATCGGCAATGCTGGAGCCATGCAGCAGTTCGGCCTCGCCCCCGAGGCGCCGGGCGAGGGCGAAGGCGGCATCGATCTCGCGCCGGGTCTGTTCGTCGTGCGCGCGCGCCTGCACCGTCACCACCGTCCACGGCGCATCACGCCGTTCGGCGATGCGCCGGCCGACCCGGACCAGGTACTCGCTCTGGCCACCGCCATCGATCGCCACCAGGACGCGGCGGCGCAGTGGCAGGTTGCCTTCGCCGCGCGCGGCGCGGGTCTCGCGCAGGCTGCTGTCCACGCGATCGGCCGCTTCCTGCATGGCCAGCTCGCGCAGCGCGGTCAGGTTGGCCGGCGAGAAGAACGCCTGCAGCGCCTGCGCCGCCTGTTCGGGTACGTAGACCTTGCCCTGCTGCAGCCGCTCGATCAGCTCGCGCGGCGGAAGATCCACCAGCACGATGTCATGCAGACGGTCGAGCACCGCATCGGGCACCGTCTCGCTGACCCTCACGCCGGTGATGCGCATGACCACGTCATTGAGGCTCTCCAGATGCTGGATGTTGACCGTGGTCCACACATCGATGCCGGCATCGAGCAGTTCCATCACGTCCTGCCAGCGCCGCTCATGGCGACTGCCCGGCACGTTGCGGTGCGCCAGTTCGTCGACCAGCACCAGCGCCGGGCGACGCGCCAGCACCGCATCCAGGTCCATCTCTTCCAGCGCGTGCTGTTGATACTCGCGCTGCAGCAGCGGCACCTGCGGCAATCCCGCCAGCAGCGCCGAGGTTTCGGCGCGGCCGTGGGTTTCCACCAGCCCGATCACCACGTCCACCCCGCGGCGCAGTTGTTCGTGCGCGCGGGTGAGCATGCTGAAGGTCTTGCCAACGCCCGGTGCCGCACCCAGGAACACGGTGAGCTTGCCGCCGGCTTCGCGCTGCAGGCTGTCGGCCAGGGCATCGGCCTGGCGGGTACGGGAGTCGCTCATGGGCGGGGATTGTGCGCCCCGGACGGTACGCAGCGCATCAACGCGTTCCGTAGAGCCGGGCGCTGCCCGGCTGCCCATCCTGCGTATCCAAGGCCAGGTTCAACGTCATCACGTTCACCCGTGGCTGCCCGAACACGCCCCACTGCGGGCCCAGCGTATGCGCCTTCACCAGCGCCGCCACCTGTTCCACCGGCAGCCCACGGCTGCGCGCCACGCGCGCTATCTGCACCTGCGCCGCCGCCGGCGACAGTTCCGGATCCATGCCCGCGCCGGACTGGGTGACCAGATCACCCGGCACCTGCGCGGCGGGCACGCCCTCGCGTGCGGCCACTGCGGTGATGCTGGCCTGCACGCGTTCCTGCAGGGCCGGGTTGCTGCGCGCCATGTTGCTGCCGGCGGCCGCCATCGGGTCGTAGTTGGCCGCCGACGGTCGCGCCTGGAAGTAGCCATCACCGACGAACGGTTGCGCGATGAGCTTAGAGCCGCGCACCTGCCCCTCGCGGAGCAGCAGGCTGCCCTCGGCCTGCGCCGGAAACAGCAGCCCGCTCACGCTGGTGGTGGCCACGGCATAGGCCAGGCCGAGCAGCAGCAGGCTGCTCACGCCGAGCACCAGGGCAGGGCGCCAGGCGCTGTCCTGCTGGAGCTGGGTAGAGGCGGCAGCGCGGCCGCGCGCCGGACGAGGAACAGAGGTAGCAAGCGAGCGGTTCATGCGCCGAACACCGAGACAAGGAAGAGGTCGATCAATTTGATGGCCGCGAACGGCAGCAACACACCGCCCAGCCCGTACACGAGCATGTTCCGGCGCAGCAGCGCGGTCGCCGTGGCCGGGCGGAAGCGCACCCCGCGCAACGCCAGCGGGATCAGCGCCGGAATCACCAGGGCGTTGAAGATCAGCGCCGCCAGCACCGCGTTGCGCGGGCTGGACAGGTGCATCACGTTCAACGCCGCCATCGCCGGCAGGGTCGAAGCGAACAGTGCCGGCAGGATCGCGAAGTACTTGGAGACGTCGTTCGCCAGCGAGAAGGTGGTCAGCGCACCGCGCGTGATCAGCTGCTGCTTGCCCACTTCAACGACCGCCAGCAGCTTGGCCGGATCCGAATCCAGATCGACCATGTTGCCGGCTTCCTTGGCGGCCTGGGTACCGGAGTTCATCGCCAGCCCGATGTCGGCCTGGGCCAGTGCCGGGGCATCGTTGGTGCCGTCGCCGACCATCGCGACCAGGCGGCCGCCGGCCTGCTCGGCGCGGATGCGGGCGAGCTTGTCTTCCGGGCGTGCCTCGGCGATGTAGTCGTCCACACCGGCCTCGGCCGCGATCGCGGCGGCGGTCAGCGGGTTGTCGCCGGTGATCATCACCGTGCGGATGCCCATCGCCCGCAGCTGCGCGAACTTCTCGCGCATGCCGTGCTTGACCACGTCCGACAGCTCGATCACGCCCAGCACGTGGCGGCCCTCGCACACCACCAGCGGGGTCGCACCGTTGCGTGCCACCTGCTCCACGCGCCCCGCCAGCTCCGACGGCACCGTGCCGCCCAGCTCACGCACATACGCGGTGATCGCATCGGAGGCGCCCTTGCGGATGCGGCGGCCGCCGTCCAGATCGACGCCGGACATGCGGGTCTGCGCGCTGAACGCCAGATACTCCGCGTGGTCCGGCTCGGCGGTGGTGCAGCCCTGCTCACGCGCCAGCCGCACCACCGACTTGCCTTCCGGGGTCGGGTCGGCCAGCGAGGACCGCAGCGCCGCTTCGCGCAACTGGCTGGCATCGATACCGGCCAGTGCATGGAAATGCGTGGCCTGGCGGTCGCCGTAGGTGATGGTGCCGGTCTTGTCGAGCAGCAACACGTCCACGTCGCCGGCCACTTCCACCGCCTTGCCGGATTTGGCCAGCACGTTGGCGGCCAGTGCGCGGTTCATGCCGGCGATGCCGATCGCCGGCAGCAGCCCACCGATGGTGGTGGGGATCAGGCACACCAGCAGCGCGATCAGCAGCAGCGGATCGACCTGCACGCCAACGAACGCCCCGATCGCCGGCAGCGTCGCCACCACCACCAGGAAGGTCAGCGTCATCGCCGCCAGCAGCAGGGTCAGCGCGACCTCGTTCGGGGTCTTCTGGCGGTTCGCGCCTTCCACCAGCGCGATCATCCGGTCCAGGAAGCTGTGCCCCGGCTCGGCGGTGATGCGCACGATGATCTGGTCGGAAAGCACCTTGGTGCCGCCGATCACACCACTGCGGTCGGTGCCGGCCTCGCGCAGCACGGGCGCCGATTCACCGGTCACGGCGGCTTCGTTGATGGTGGCCAGGCCCTGCACGATCTCGCCATCGGCCGGAATCAGCTCCCCGGCACTGACGATCACATGGTCGCCCGGGCGCAGCTCGGCGGCCGGCACCTGGGTCTCGCTGGCGCCGGCATGCGCGGCGGCCAGCCGACGCGCGCTGAGGTCCTGGCGGGCACGCCGCAGCGAGGCCGCCTGGCCACGGCCACGCGCTTCGGCGACGGCCTCGGCGAAGTTGCCGAACAGCACGGTCAGCAGCAGGATCGCGGTGACCGCCAGGCCGAAGCCCAGCGGTGCATTGCCGGTCACCGTGACCAGCGCGCTGACCACGGTGCCGACCATCACCACGGCCATCACCGGGCTGTGCAGCAGATGGCGCGGCGAGAGCTTGATCACCGCATCGCGCAGGGCGCGGCGCCAGCCGGCGCCATCGAGCAGGCGCTGGCGGCGGTGGGAAGAAACGTTCAACGGATACGTACTCATGGAAGGAGGTCTCAGTGCTGCGTCAGCGACAGGTGGTCGGCGACCGGGCCCAGCACCAGCGCCGGCATGAACTGCAATACGGTGAGGATGACGATCAGCGCGATCAGGGTCACCGCGAAGGTCGGGGTTTCGATCTGCAGCGTGCCGGCCGATTCCGGCGCACGCCGCTTGGCCGCCAGCTGCGCGGCCACGATCAACGGGATCACCAGCACCGGGTAGCGGCCCAGCAGCAGCACCAGGGTGCAGCTCAGGTTCCACCACACGGTGGCATCACCGAGGCCTTCAAAGCCCGAGCCGTTGTTGGCGAACGCCGAGGTGTACTCGTAGAACACCTGGCTGATGCCGTGGAAGCCGGGGTTGGAGGTGCCGGTGATCGACGGGATCGCCAGGGTCAGCGCGGTGAAGCCCAGGATCGTGATCGGCTGCAGCAGCACCAGCAGCGCGAGCAGGCGCACCTGCGGCGTCTCCAGCTTGCGACCGAACAGTTCCGGCGTGCGGCCGGTCATCAGCCCGGCCAGGAACACGCCCAGCAGCAGGTAGACGATGAACTGCTGCAGGCCGCAGCCGATGCCGCCCCAGATCGCATTGACCAGCATGTTGACCATCGGGATGGCGCCGGCCAGCGGGCTGAGCGAATCGTGCATGCCGTTGACCGAGCCGTTCGAGACCTGGGTGGTGATCGCCGCCCACAGGCCCGTGCCATCAGCACCGAAGCGCACTTCCTTGCCTTCCATCAGCAGCGGGCTGGCCGCGGTGGCCGAATGGCCCTCCAGCCACACGGTGGCGGCCACGGACACACTGGACATCGCCAACATGCAGCCGAACACCAGCCCGGCCAGGCGCCTGCGCCCGGTGAACGCGCCCAGCATGAAGATCACCGAGATCGGGATCAGCAGGATGCCGATCAGTTCCAGTGCGTTGGACAGCGGCGTGGGGTTCTCCAGCGGCATCGAACTGTTGGGGCCGTACCAGCCACCGCCATTGGTGCCAAGCTGCTTGGCCGCGACCATCGCCGCGACCGGGCCGAGCGGCAGCTTCTGCGTCTCCATGCCGGCCGCGGCATCGATCGGCGTCGCCTGCGGACCGGCCGCCAGCGTCGAGGGCACGCCCTGGCTGGTCAGCAGCACCGCCCACAGCAGGCACAGCGGCAGCATGAAGCGCACGCTGGCGCGCACCACATCGGCGTAGTAGTTGCCCACATCGACCCGACGGTCCGCGCTGAGCAGCGCGGCCTGTTCGGCCGGCACGTCCTCGGGACGCGCGCCGAACAGCGCACGCAGGGTGGCCACCACCAGCGCCAGGCCCATCATCGGCGTCACCACCTGCAGGCCGGTGATCGCGGTCATCTGCGAGAAGTAGGACAGCTGCGCCTGGCCGGAATAGTGCTGCTGGTTGGTGTTGGTCAGGAACGACACCATCGTGTGCAGCGCGGTATCCCAGCGCATGTTGGGAATCTGGTCGGGATTGAACGGCAGCCAGGCCTGGGTCATGAAGACCGCCTGCACCAGCACCGCGATCACCACGTTGCTGAGCAGGAAGGCGCCGACGTAGCCACGCCAGGACATGCCGCGCGCCGGGTTCACCCCGAGCAGCCGGTACAGCGGTTTTTCAATCCACCCGAACAGCGCGTCGCCGCGCATCGGGCCACCGCGCATCACCCGGGCGAGATACAGCCCAAGCGGAAAGGCCAGCACGATGCTGGCCAGCAGGATCAACAGGATCTCGGTCATGGTCGGCTCCGGTCAGAAGGTTTCGGGCCGAAGCACGACGTAGAGCAGGTAGGCGGCGGCAACGAGCACCAGCACGCCGCACAGCAGGGAAAGCCAGGCAGACATGGTCGTGGCCTCAAACGCGGGAAAGGGAGCGCGCGGTGCTCGGGGCACCGGCGGGGAAGACAGGCAGATACAGGCTCATGGGACGTCCAGGTGGAACCACTCCACGTCAGGCGCTCATGGTCTGCCTGCCCGGCATAAACGCTCCACGCCCCAAACCGGCGCCCCGCGTAAAAAGTGCATAAAAAGGTGCTTCGCCTCATGGATCGGAGCGCCTCATTCCACGGCAATGCAGATGCGTACGGCCGTGTACGTCTGGCCTGGGAACTCCGCCGGAGGGTGGATCCGGTGGCGTCTCCGCTCAGGTTTGTCGCGAGCGTGAGGGCCCCGCAGCGGTGGGCAGGCCCCTCGGCAAATGTCCCCCGGCCGCCGCCTGGCGGCGACGGCCTCCTCCTTGATTTTGCCCAGGAGCCTACCCACCGCTACAGGGCTCGCGTGTGGTGCGCGTGCTGCAACCCAGGGTTTTCAGTGGGGCGCCAGTGGTCTGGATACGCGGGGTGCTATGCCCTTGTGGGCGAAATCAAGGAGGAGGGGACGGCCGCAGGCCGGCACCGGGGGACATTCGCCGACAAGGGCATAGCGGCCCAGCGCCCGACCCATCGACCGCCGCACTTGAGAACGTCCAGAGCGCTTCACACTTGCCGCGAGGACAACAACAAAAAAGGCGGCCCAAAGGCCGCCTTCGTTTCAACGCCATCGCACAGCCACCCTTACCCGCGCGGATCACTCCCCACGCCCTTGAGCAACCGATAGCGCTGCAGCGTGCCCTCGATCTCCACGTCCAGCGCCCGGCGCTGCTGCTCGAACGAGGCCTGCATGCGCCGCTGCGTCACCAGCTCGGCATGCCGCGCGCGGATGCGCTCGGCCTGCTTCTCCGACACCGGCTGCCCATCCAGTTCGCGGTTGCCCGCGCCGGCCAGCAGCGTGACCAGCGCATCGCGCACGCTGGCCACGTTGTAACTGGCGGTGTGGATGTTGTTGTCCAGGATCCCACTGCGCTCGGCGAACACCCGGCGCAGGTCGTCCTCGCTCTCGTACGTCGCCAGCATCGCCTGCTCGGTGCGCTGGCGGGTCTGCTCGGCGGCCAGGTCCAGGCGCTGCTGCGCGGCCTGCGCCGCGACATCGGCGCGTTCCTCGTCGGTCAACGCGCGCTGCACTTCGCCACTGCGCATGCCGCTGCGCAGGTTGAACTCCTCGCGTGCGTTGTTCACCGCCTCCTGGGGCAGCGCATCACTGCAGATCCGCTCGCTGCCCTTGTTCCAGCAGTACAGCTTCTTCGGCGTCGCGTCGGCCGTGCGTTTCTGCGCCTGGGCAGGCAACAGCGGCACGGCCAGCAGCAGGCCGACAACGGTGAACGTGGCAAACCTGGACATGAAAGCCCCCTGCTCTCAACGCGTAGGACGGCTGCCGTAGCGGGAACGATAGTCCTCCAGCGGCTGCCGGTAGCCCACAAGTTCCGGATTTCCGGAGGCAAAATCAAGCAGGTCGGCCAGCGTAGCCACCGCGACCACCGGAATCCCGGCTTCTTCGGCGACGGCCTGCGCGGCGGAACGGGGGTCGGTTTCCGAGGCGATCTCCTGGCGGTCCAGGGCCACCACGATGCCGGCCGGGGTGCCGCCGGCGCCCTTGATGATCGCCAGCGCTTCGCGGATCGCGGTGCCGGCGGTGATCACGTCGTCGACGATGAGCACGCGCTTGCCGTTCATGTCGGCGCCGATCAGGTTGCCGCCTTCGCCATGGTCCTTGGCTTCCTTGCGGTTGAACGACAGCGGCAGGTCGCGGCCGCGCTGGGCGAATTCACAGGCGGTCGCGGTAGCCAGCGGGATGCCCTTGTAGGCCGGGCCGAACACGACATCGAACTTCAGGCCGGTGGCTTCCACGGCATCGGCGTAGCAGGCCGCCAGCTGCGACATGCGCGCGCCGGAATCGAACCGGCCGGCATTGAAGAAATAGGGGCTCAGACGGCCGGACTTCAGGGTGAACTGGCCGAAACGCAGGGCATCGGCGGTCAGGGCCAGTTGCAGGAAACGGTGGCGATGGTCGCTCATCAAGACTCAATTCAATTCATTTGGAGCGCAAATCCTAATGCATGTCTGCATTTTTCCGCTCGCCGGCCCCTCCGGCCCGGTGTCGCACAGGGTGGCGAGACGATCCCGGGGGGCGCCGGGGCAGGCCACCCGCGTCCGTTTCCAGCCAGCCCCTGCAAGGGCCGAAACGGTATGCTCTTGCCGGTATCGTTCCAGACCCGGGTCAGCATGCGCATCATCAGTTTCAACGCCAATGGCATCCGTTCCGCCGCCACCAAGGGCTTCCTCGAGTGGTTCCGCGCCCAGGACGCCGACGTCCTGTGCATCCAGGAAACCAAGGCCCAGGAAGACCAGCTGACCGACCCGATGTTCCGCCCGGACGGCCACCACTGCTTCTACCGCGACGCCATCACCAAGAAGGGCTACAGCGGCGTGGCGATCTACAGCAAGCGCGAGCCGGACCAGGTGATCACCTCGCTGGGCTGGGCCCCGTTCGACGATGAAGGCCGCTACATCGAGGCCCGCTACGGCAATCTCAGCGTCGTCTCCTTCTATATCCCCTCGGGCAGTTCGGGGGACCTGCGCCAGGGCTTCAAGTACGAAGTGATGGAATGGCTGCGCCCGATCCTGGCCGGCTGGCTGGCCAGCGGCCGCGACTACGTGCTGTGCGGCGACTGGAACATCGTGCGCTCCGCGCTGGACATCAAGAACTGGAAATCCAACCAGAAGAACTCCGGCTGCCTGCCGCCCGAGCGTGACTGGCTCAACGGCCAGTGCGTGGACGCCGACCAGGCGCTGGACCTCGCGGCCGGGCAGGGCTGGACCGATGCCTACCGCCTGCTGCACCCGCAGGGCGAGGACTACACCTGGTGGAGCAACCGCGGCCAGGCCCGCGCCAACAACGTGGGGTGGCGCATCGACTATCAGTTCGTCAGCCCGGGCCTGCGCGACCGCCTGCGCAGTTGCTCGGTCTACCGCGATGAGCGCTTCTCCGACCATGCCCCGTTCACGGTGGACTACGCCCCATGACCGAGGCGGACGCGCCGGTGTCCTACAAGGGCTGGGCCGGGATCAAGCGCGCCTTCGGCACGCCCTCGGCGCTGACGATGGCCTTCCTTGGCTTCGGCAGCGGCCTGCCGTTCCTGCTGATCGCCTCGCAGACCCTGTCCACCCGCCTGCGCGATGTGGGCCTGGACCTGAAGAGCATCGGCCTGATCAGCCTGGCCAGCTTCTTCTACCTGATGAAGTTCGTCTGGGCACCGTTGATCGACCGCTACGCTTTTCCGCTGGTCAGCGCGCTCGGCCGCCGCCGTTCCTGGCTGCTGGCCTCGCAGATCGGCGTCACCGGCGGGCTGTTCGCGCTTGCCTTCGTTCGTCCCGAGCTGGGCGTCACCCCGCTGGTGCTGTGGGTGCTGGTGGCCTCCTTCGCCGGCGCCACCCAGGATTCGGTGGTCGATGCCTACCGCATCGAGATCGCCCCGGAGAGCGCGCAGGCCGCGTTGGCCGCCACGTACACGCTGGGCTACCGCATCGGCCTGATCCTGGCCGGCGCGGGCGCGCTCTACCTGGCCCAGTTCGAAGGCTGGATCGTGGCCTACCTGGCCATGGCCTCGCTGATGCTGCTGCCCATCATCACCACGCTGGTCTGCCGCGAGCCGGTCCAGCCGGAAGTGCGCATCCAGCGCCGCATCGATTTCTTCGGCGCCTTCTGGCAGCCCATCAGCAGCTTCTTCAGCGCCAATGGCGTGGCGCTGGCGCTGGCGCTGCTGGCGTTCGTGGGGCTCTACAAATTCCCCGACCAGGTGATCGGGGTGATGTCCGGTCCGTTCTATCTGGATTCGGGCTTCACCAAGGCCGATATCGCCACCGTCTCCAAGCTGTTCGGCGTGTGGATGGGCATCGGCGGCGCGTTCCTCGGCGGCATCGCGGTGGCTGCGTTCGGCTTCCGCCGCATGCTGCTGGTCGCCGCCCTGGGCGTGGCGCTGTCCAACCTGGCGTTCCTGCTGATGGCGCACAACCCGGGCCAGCTGTGGGCGTTCTACGCGGCGCTGAGCGCGGACAACCTGTTCCAGGGCTTTGCCGGTACGGTGCTGGTCGCCTTCATGTCGTCACTGACCGACCGCAACTTCACCGCCACCCAATACGCGCTGCTGGTCTCGCTGGCCAACCTGCCGGGCAAGTTCGTCGGCGGTGTCTCGGGCTACATCGTCGAAGCGAGCTCCTACAGCACCTTTTTCATCCTCAGTGCCACCACGGTCATCCCGACCCTGCTGCTGCTGATCTGGCTGTGGCCGCGGATCCGGGACCGCAGCACGGCATAAGCGGTTTGCGTGCCGGCAGGGCCTGTTGGATCATGCCGGCACAACGGCCGTGGGGACGGCATCACGCCAACGGGGAGAACGATGGCTGATCTACTGCTGCGGGATGTGGACCCGCTGTTGCTGGAACGTATCCGCCGGATCGGGGCCGCCCGCGGCTGGACCCGCGAGGACACCTGCATGGCGCTGCTGGAACAAGGCCTGTTCGCCAGCGAACTGGAGGTCCGCAGCGGCTTCCACGATCCCGAGGTCGACGCGCTGGCCGCTGCCATCGCGGCCCTGCAGGCCCTGCCAGACGCGCAGGGGCTGTAACGGCGGCAAGCACCGGACGGCGCCTCGGCGATCACAGCCGCAGGGCAGCGCCCGCCGCCGTGGCCCTTCAGGCCGGGTGGATCGCCCCGAGAATGCGCGGTCCCCGCGCGCCACTCACGCTCGGCAGGTTGCCGGGCAATCCGGCCAGGGTGCGCTGCGCCAGCCACGCGAATCCCATCGCCTCCAGGTAATCCGGATCCAGCCCGTGCACCGCGCTGGATTCGATCACCACGCCCGGCAGCCGCGCACGCAGGCGCCGCAGCAGCTGCGGATTGCGCACGCCACCGCCGCAGACCAGCACCCGAGTCGCGCCCGGCAGATGCGCCAGCAGTGCATCGGCCACCGTCGCGGCGGTCAGCTCGAGCAGGGTCGCCTGCACGTCCGCGCCGGAGACCTGCCCCTCGCCCAGCTGCGCCTGCGCCCAGTCCAGGTGGAACTGCTCGCGCCCGGTGCTCTTCGGCGGTGGCAGCGCGAACCAGGGATCGGCCAGCCAGCGGGCCAGCAGCGCCGCATCGACCTGGCCACTGGCGGCGAACGCGCCATCCGCATCGAACGGTGCGCCGCGATGGCGCTGGCACCAGGCATCCATCAGCGCATTGGCCGGGCCGGTATCGAAGCCGCGCGGTGTCCCGTCGCGCGGGATCAGGGTGAGATTGCCGATGCCGCCCAGGTTGAGCACGGCGCGGTCTTCATCGCTGTCGCCCAGCATCGCCAGGTGGAAGGCCGGCATCAGCGGCGCGCCATGCCCGCCGGCGGCCACATCGCGGCGGCGGAAATCGGCCACGGTGGTGATGCCGGTGAGTTCGGCGATGCGGTTGGCGTCGCCGATCTGCATCGTGAAGGCGGGATCGGCCAGCGGCCGGTGGCGCACGGTTTGCCCATGCGAGCCGATCGCGTGCACCCGGGTGCGGTCGACCCGCGCGCTGTCCAGCAGGCGGTTGGCGGCCGCCGCGAAGGTGATCCCGACCTGGGCATCCAGCCGGCCGAGCGCGTCCAATGAGGTGATGGTGCCGCCCTCGCCGAGCGCGATCAGTTCGGCGCGGATCGCCGGATCCCAGTCGTGGGTCAGGCCTTCGACAAAGCGGCAGCCGCCCTCGGCGGGGAACTGCACCAGCGCGGCATCGATGCCGTCGGCGCTGGTGCCGGACATCAGGCCCAGGTAGAGCGGGGTAGTGGGATCAACAGCAGAGGTCATGGCCAGGCGGTCCAACGGGTTGCGTGCAGCTTCCGCGCAACCCGTTGCCGCCGTCAATCAATGCGATCAGCCGCGGTTGGACTTGACCGGCTTGCCGGCCTTCGCCGTGGCCGTATCGGCGGCCTTGGCCTCCGGTGCCGGGCTGGCATCGGCGTAGATCAGCTTCTCCATGCCCTGGATGCGCGCCAGCGCCGGGGCGGTCTGCGCACGGAAGGCGGCCAGCTCGGCGCCCTGCAGCGGCTCCGGCGGCGGCATCGTCACCGACAGGGGGTTGCGGTGCACGCCGTTGACGCGGAATTCGTAGTGCAGGTGCGGGCCGGTGGCCAGGCCGGTCGAGCCGACGTAGCCGATCACCGTGCCCTGCGCCACGCGCTGGCCGGTCTTGATCTTGCCGAACCGCGACATGTGCCCGTACAGCGTGGTGTGGCCGCGGCCATGGTCCAGGATCACCACGTTGCCGTAGCCGCGCTGGGTCCCGGCGAACTGCACGCGGGCATCGCCGGCGGCCATGATCGGGGTGCCGGTGCGCGCGGCGTAGTCCACGCCCTTGTGCATGCGCATCTTGCCCAGCACCGGGTGCTTGCGCGCGCCGAAGCTCGAGCTCAGCCGCGCGAACTGGATCGGCATGCGGATGAAGCTCTTCTTCAGCGGCCGGCCGCTGGCATCGAAGTACTCCGACTTGCCGTTGCGGTCGAAGCGGAAGCCGCTGTAGGTCTTGCCGCCCGAGCTGAAGGTCGCCGCGAGGATCTTGCTGGTGTCCACCTTCTCGCCTTCGCGCCAGGTTTCATCCATCACCACGCTGAAGCGGTCGCCCGGCTGCAGGTCCTTGGAGAAGTCGATGTCGTACTTGAAGATCTCGTCGGTCATCGTCGCGATCGCCGAGGGCGACAGGCCCGCCTTTCGCGCGGCGGCATACAGCGAGCTGGTGATCTCCCCACTGGCGACCACGCGGCGGGTGGAGCTCTCGCGCTTGCTCACCGTTTCGGTGATCTTGTCGCCGGCCAGGGACAGCTCCACGCGGTTGTCGGCATCGCGGTCGAAGCGGATCGTGCGCAACTCACCGGACAGCGGCAGGTCGAAGGCGATCTCCGCACCGGGGCGCAGCTTGGTCAGCGATTCGCGTACACCCGGGTGCTCCAGCACCTGGTGCATCACCGTGGCCGGGATGCCGGCCTGGTCGAACAGATTGCTCAGGGTCTGGCCGCGCTGCACGCGCAGCACCTGCCAGCTGTCGCCCGGGGTCTGCTGCTGGCGTTCCAGCGACAGCGGCGGCAACGGCAGCGCCAGGGTCGAATGGCTGACCGAGTAGGGCGAGTCGATGGTGTGCGAGAAGCCGGGGACGATCGTGGCCACCAGGGCGCCGATGGTGGCGAACAGGCTGGCGTGCATCCAGTGGCGGCGGGTCCAGCGCTGGTTGAAGGCCGCGGGAAGATGCTGTTTGAGCTTCCGATGGAGGGCGGTGTCGTGGAGGACGTGGAGACGTTCCTTGAAGCGCTGCTTGCGCGCGCGGCCTTGATCGGAATTGAGCATCGTCGGTCTGTTCCTGGCTGGCCCGGGAGCGCGGGCCCAAACGTCGGTAACATAGACAGGTATAAATACCGCGTCAAACCCTTGTGCCTATTGGCTTTTGTGAAGCACCTGCGGTTAACTTGTACTTAACGTCATTCATATAAATAAGGCATTGCCGGGAGTTGTCACGTGTCCTCGATTGAAGAAGCCATCGCCCTGATCGGGCGTGGCGCCGATGAGATCCTCAAATCCGACGAGCTGCGCCAGCGTCTGGAAAGCGGCCGCCCGCTGCGGGTCAAGGCCGGCTTCGACCCCACCGCCCCGGACCTGCACCTGGGCCATACCGTGCTGTTGAACAAGCTGCGCCAGTTCCAGGACCTCGGCCACCAGGTGATCTTCCTGATCGGCGACTTCACCGGGATGATCGGCGACCCCTCGGGCAAGAACGTCACCCGCAAGCCGCTCACCAAGGAAGATGTGCTGGCCAATGCACGTACCTATGAAGACCAGGTCTTCAAGGTGCTGGATCGCGAGAAGACCGAAGTGCGCTTCAACTCGGAGTGGTTCGGCAAGATGGCCGCGGCCGACATGATCCGCCTCGCCGGCCAGCACACCGTGGCGCGCATGCTCGAGCGCGACGACTTCGCCAAGCGCTATGCCGCCCAGCAGTCCATCGCGCTGCATGAGTTCCTGTACCCGCTGGTCCAGGGCTACGACTCGGTCGCGCTGGAAGCGGACGTCGAACTCGGCGGCACCGACCAGAAGTTCAACCTGCTGATGGGCCGTGGCCTGCAGGAGCACTACGGGCAGAAGCCGCAGATCGTGCTGACCATGCCGCTGCTGGAAGGCCTGGACGGCGTGGCCAAGATGTCCAAGTCGCTCAACAACTATATTGGTATCAGCGAACCGGCCATCGACATCGTCACCAAGACCATGAAGATCGGCGACGACCTGATGTGGCGCTGGATCGAGCTGCTCTCCTTTGATATCAGCCAGGCCGAGGCCAAGGCCCTGCGCGAGCAGGTCGACGCCGGCGGCTTGAACCCGCGCGAGGTGAAGCTCCGCCTGGCCCGTGAGCTGACCACGCGCTTCCATGACGCCGCCGCGGCCGAGCAGGCCATTGCCGGCTGGAACGCCGCCGTCACCGGGCAGGGCGATGTGACCCTGCTGCCGCTGCAGGAAGTGGTCATTCCGGCCGAGGGCCTGCGTATTGGTGCACTGCTGACGGCTGCCGGCCTCACCCCGAGCAACTCCGAGGCCTCGCGCAAGCTCAAAGAGCGTGCGGTGAAGGTGGACGGCGAAGTGGTGGACGACGCCCAGCAGGTGTTCGTGCCTGGTTTCGAGGGCCTGCTGCAGGTCGGCAAGCGCACCTTTGCACGCGTGCTGCTGGTCGCCGCCTAAGTGGCACAAGGGGTTCGGGCGATCCGGACCCCTTTCAGCATGAATGGGAGGGCGGCAACGTGAAAAAATGTCACGTACCCCCTTCACAAACGGCTCCGATAGGGACATACTTTCCCTCCCCCGACGCAGGGGCCACCGCAAGGCGGCAACCGCGAAGGAACAGGACTTCAACTACTTCGAAAGAAGGTGTTGACGGAAACGAAAAGCCTGACATAATAGGCGGCTCGCAACGACGAAAGCCTCTCGGGGCAAACGACGAAGCGGCATCGGCAACAACGGTTCACT